>NZ_JBEOXU010000221.1:0-7210 GCF_040296725.1 Streptomyces sp. NPDC002044 | reverse complement strand
CGGAAGGCGAAGGTGTCCTTCGACCGGGAGATCAGCTGCCACCACAACTACGTGTCGGAGGAGCGCTACGACGGCATGGACCAGCTGGCAACCTCGACAAGGGGCGGGTCACCCTCCAGAAGAACCAGACCGTCTCCCTGGTCAAGGGCGGCCGCCCGCTCCTCTCCCAGGTCAAGATGGGCCTCGGCTGGGAGCCGGCGTTCCGCGGCAAGGACATCGACCTCGACGCCTCCGTCATCGCGTACGGTCCGCAGCGCAACCACATCGACAGTTGCTACTTCGGCAAGCTGTCGATCCTCGGCGGCGCCGTCAAGCACTCCGGCGACAACCTCACCGGAGAGGGCGCGGGCGACGACGAGGTGATCGTCGTGGACCTCGGCCGGCTGCCCGCCGACGCCACCGGCCTGGTCTTCACCGTCAACTCCTTCTCGGGCCAGAAGTTCAGCGAAGTGGCCAAGGCTTACTGCCGTTTGATCGACGCGGCGAGCGGCGAGGAGCTGGTCCGCTTCGACCTCACCGGCGCCGAGCCGCAGACCGGCGTGATGATGGCGAAGCTCATCAAGCAGTTCACCGGCGAGTGGGAGATGACGGCGATCGGCGAGTTTGTGAAGTCGCGCACAGTGCGCGGCATGGTCAAGCCCGCCGCGCAGGCACTCTGAGCAGGTGGGCGGGCACATGGCGCCACCGGGGACCGTAGCGGGTGATGGAAGCCACGCGTAATCCGGAGGTGGCTGTCAGTGCCCGCCCGTAGCCTTGGACTCATGCACGAGTCACCCACACCCACGGGTCCGGCCCGCCCGTCCGCCTCCGAGGCGAACGAGGCGATCCGGCACCTCGTCGACACCGGTGTGGGCGGCGAGTGGCCCTCGGAGGCGTATGAGTTCCTCCTCGCCGAGTGGGCCGTCGCCTCCCGCGCGGAGGTCTCCGCAACCCAGTGAGCCGGCGGGCCGTCCGAAACGGCGGCCCCCCGGCCCTCAGAGGCGACTCTCCGGCAGGGCGCCCCGGCGGCGGTTCCCGTCGTGCGGAGGCGGTCAGCGCCCGCGCCGCCACGGACCGGTGACGGCCAGCATGATCCCCGGGTCCTGGATGTTGGCGTACAGGGTGCGCCCGTCCGGTGAGAAGCAGACCCCCGTGAACTCCGAGTACTCCGGCTCCTGCGCCGACCCGATGTTCAGCTCGTTGCGCGCCAGCGGATACGTGCGGCCGTCCCCGGTCGCGCCGAAGAGGTGCTGCAGTCCCGATCCGTCCTCCGCGATGACCAGTCCGCCGTACGGCGACACGGTGATGTTGTCGGGGCCGTCGTAGCCGCCGTCCGCCGACGGGTCGGCGTTCACCCCGATCAGGACGGTCAGCCGGACCGTGCGCCGCTTCGGGTCGTAGAACCACACCTGGCCGTCGTGCGCGGCGCCCGGGCTTTCCGCGCGCGCGTAGGACGAGACGAAGTACGCTCCGCCGTCGGCCCACCACATGCCCTCCAGCTTGCGGCCGCGGGTCACGACGCCGTCCGCGAACTGCCCGCGCACCGCCACCGTCCGCGCGTCCCGGTCCGGCACGTCCACCCAGTCGACCCCGTAGACGGTTCCGATCCGCGTCGCGCGCGAGAGGTCGTCGACGAACCGGCCCGTACGGTCGATGCACTTGGCGGCCTGGAGCGCACCGGCGTCGTCGGCGAGCGTACGGAGCCTGCCGCGCCCGTGGCGGAAGCCGCGGGGCGGGGTCCAGCGGTAGAGCAGCCCGTTGGGGCCGGAGGCGTCTTCCGTCAGGTAGGCGTGGCCCTGGCGCGGGTCGATGACCACGGCCTCGTGGTCGTAGCGCCCGAACGCCTTGACGGGCCGCGGGTCGCGGTTGGCGTGCCGGTCGTGCGGGTCGACCTCGAAGACGTAGCCGTGGTCCTTGGTCATGCCGTTCTTGCCGGCGAGGTCGGAGTTCTCCTCGCAGGTGAGCCAGGTGTCCCACGGGGTGGCGCCGCCCGCGCAGTTGGTCGACGTACCGGCGATGCCCACCCATTCGGCGACCTCGCCGCCGCGCCGGACCTCGACGACCGTGCAGCCGCCGGCCGCGGCCGGGTCGTAGACGAGGCCCTCGGTGTGCGGGACCGGACGCGGCCAGGTCTCGCGGCGGCCCTTGAGCTCGTGGTTGTTGACGAGGAGGGTGACCCCGCGGTGGCCCGCGAAGGCGGCCGTGCCGTCGTGGTGGGACGGGGTGGTCTCGCCGGTCTCCAGCCTGGTCACCCCGCTGTGCGTGATCACCCGGTACCGGAATCCGGCGGGGAGGGCGAGCAGTCCGGCCGGGTCGGGGACGAGCGGTCCGTAGCCGGGCTCGCAGGGCTTGCCGTGCGCGTCGCGGAGCGCGCCGTCGTCGGCGGCGAGGGCCCCCGGCGCGGTGGCCAGGGCGCCGACCGTCCCGGTGAGCGCGACGCCCGCTCCGGCGATCACGGTGCGGGCGGTGAAGTCTCTGCGGGTGAGGGGCATCGGGGCTCCAGGGTGGGGAGGTGGTGCGCCTGTCGTACGGTCGTCGGCGCACACGCTCCCGCCCGCACGTGAACGGCGGCTGAACTACCCAGAAAGACGGACCGGCCCCTTGCCCGGGGCCGCAATGGCGGACTCCGGCCCAGGAACGGCGCGTTGTCGCCGCCGCGCGGACGGGCCGGGCGGCCCCGGGCCCAGCCCGCCCGCCGTCCGCTCCCCGGACCGCGCCCGGGCCGCCCGCCGTCCGGGCGGGACCGCCCCCGCCGCGGGAGACCTGACGGCCGGGCGGCCCCGGACCGGAGCACCGCCCGGACCACCGCCCCGGCGGGACTCCGGGCCCGTCCCGCGCGTCCCGTCTCCCGCGCCCCCGTGCCCGGGAGGGCCCCCGGCTCAGGACTGCCGGGACCGGGCCTTGAACGCGGCCTTCCGGGCCTCCTTCGCCGCCCTCTTGTCCGGGTGCAGCCGGCCCATCGCCTCCAGCACGTAGGCGGTCGCCGGGTGTTCCACCCGCCACGCCTTCTCGAAGAAGCCCGCGTGATGGGCGGTCAGGGTCTCCATCAGCAGCGGCAGCTCCCGCGTCTCGCCGTCCGCCGCGAGCTGCGCCGCGATCGTGTCGACCGTCAGCCAGAACACCAGGGACGCGTCCGGCGCCGGAATGTCGGCCGCCCCGCGCTCGGCCAGCCAGACCCGGGCGAGCCCGCCCAGCTCCGGATCGTCCAGCACCGCGCGGACCGCCCCCTCGGCCGACGGCCCGGCCGGTGCGAGGGCCTGCTGGCAGCGCAGCCGGCGCAACGGGGCCGCCTCGTCCCCACCGCGGGCCGCGGCGAGCAGCTCGGCGGCGGCGGCGGGCAGTTCGCGGCCGCTCAGCCACTGTTCCATCTCCGCCTGGGCGGCGCCCTCGGGGTAGAAGGAGACCGCGTCGAGCAGCGCGTCCGCTCCCTTGCCGGCCAGGTCGCCGACGGCCGGGGCGTCGACCCCGGCATCCAGCATCCGGGCGCGGACGCCGTAGAGGCCCAGCGGCGTCAGGCGGACCATGCCGTAGCGGGACACGTCCTCGTCATCGTCACCGCCGTCGGGGTGCCCCGCCGCGATGTCCGCGTCGTCCGCCTCCGCCATCAGCGCTTCGTCGACGGGCCGGAACTCGACCAGCCCGATGGGCTCCAGCTGCCGGAACTGGTCGTCCAGGCGCATCATCGCGTCGGAGACCTGCTCCAGTACGGCGTCGGTGGGCTCGCCCATGTCGTCGGGCACCACCATGGACGCGGCGAGCACGGGCAGCGGAACGGGCTCGTCCGCGGCTCGGCCCTCGGCGACGGTGAGCAGGTAGAGGTTGGCGAGGACCCCGTCGAGGAAGTCCGCCTCGCGGCTCGGGTTCCAGTCCAGCCGGTCGAAGTCGACACCGCCGCCCGCGTCGAGCGCGTCGACGAGGTCGTCCAGGTCGGGCACGGCCGCGTCGGCGAGGACCGTGTCCAGGGCCGCCAGCCACAGGTCGAGCACGTCGCCGGGCGCGCCGCCCGTCACGAGCGCGAGGTCCTCACCGGGCGCGGCGGTTCCGTGGTCCGCCGCGGCGGCGTCCTCCTCGGCGCCGCCGTCCGGGCCCGTACCGGGGGCCGGCGCGCCGTCGTCCTCCGGCTCGGTCACGTCGACCAGGCCGGTGTCCACCGCCACCCGCCACGCCTGGCTCGCGTACATGGCGGAGTCCGCGTCGCCGGCGTCGAGCCCGAGGGCCGCGGCGGCCTCCGGCAGCTGTTCGGCGACGAGTTCGCCGCCGACGTCGACGCGGGTGGCGGGCCCGGCCCAGCGGGCCAGCCGTACGGCGCGCGCGAACAGCGGGGCGGCCAGGGCGGCCCCGGCCAGTTCCGCGTCGGAGTGCAGCCGGACCGGCGGCAGAGTGGGGTGCGGCTCTGCGGACATGGGGTGGTTCTCCTCGCGGACGCGGTGGGGCGGGCCGTGACGATCGGCCGGGCCGGACGGTGCGGACGGGTACGGCGGTGGCGCCCGGCCGGGCGGGCCGCCGGGCCCCTCCGGGGCGGACGCGGCCCTCGTACGGCGTCCCAGCGTAGACGCATTTCGGGCGCGTCCGGCGGGTCGGCGTCTTTGGTTCATCACACAGTCAGCTGTCGTATTCCCTGGACCCCTTGACAACTTTGCGGGCCACACAGGAAATTGACGCGCGTAGATGTATCGGGAACGGCACACTCCCCGGACGTCTTCACGCCGCACCTCCTCCGTTTCCCTCATCCCACACCGGAGTCCCTGACCATGCGCTCCTCGCATCCCCGTTCCGCCGCCGTCGCGGCCCTCGTCGCCACCGCCCTGGCCACCGGCCTGCTCGTGGGCTCCGCCGACGCGGCCGAGGGCGGCGCCGCCGCCGATCCGGTACGCGTCCACGACATCCAGGGCACCACCCGGATATCCCCGCTCAGCGGTCAGCAGGTCGCGGACGTCGAGGGCATCGTGACGGGCGTGCGCACGTACGGCTCGCGCGGCTTCTGGATCCAGGACCCGGACGCCGACGACAACGACGCGACGAGCGAAGGCGTGTTCGTCTTCACCAGCTCGGTCCCGACCGTCGCCGCGGGTGACGCGGTCAAGGTCTCCGGCACGGTCGGTGAGTACGTCCCCGGCGGCGTCAACTCCGGCAACCAGTCCGTGACCCAGATCTCCAAGCCCGTCGTCACCGTGGTCTCCTCGGGCAACCCCCTTCCCGCGGCCACCGCGATCAACGAGTACACCGTGCCCGCCGAGTACGCCCCGGCCGGCGACCCGGCCGCCGGCGGCAGCGTCAACGGCCTGACCCTGGAGCCCTCCCGCTACGCCCTGGACCACTACGAGTCCCTCGAGGGGATGAACGTCAGCATCGGCACCTCCCGCGTCGTCGGCGCCACCGACCCGTACGCGGAGCTGTGGGTCACGGTGAAGGGCTGGGAGAACGCCGCCAAGCGCGGCGGGACGGTCTACGGCTCGTACGAGTCCCAGAACACCGGCCGCCTCCAGATCCAGCAGCTCGCGCCCCTCGCGCAGCAGCCCTTCCCGGTGGCCAACGTCGGCGACCGGCTGACGGGCACCACCGAAGGCCCGCTGGACTTCAACCAGTTCGGCGGCTACACCCTGGTGGCCCGCACGCTCGGCACGGTCAAGGCGGGCACCCTCGCCCCCGAGAAGACCAAGGCGCAGGCGTCGAACGAGCTCGCGGTGGCGACGTACAACGTCGAGAACCTCGACCCGACCGACCCGCAGGAGAAGTTCGACGCGCTCGGCAAGGCGGTCGTGGAGAACCTGGCCTCCCCCGACATCCTCGCCCTGGAGGAGATCCAGGACGACAACGGCGCCAAGAACGACGGCACGGTCTCGGCCGAGCAGACGCTCGCGAAGTTCACCGCGGCCATCACGGCGGCGGGCGGCCCGGCCTACCAGTGGCGGACCGTCAACCCGGAGGACAAGAAGGACGGCGGCGAGCCCGGCGGCAACATCCGCCAGGTGTTCCTCTACAACCCGGCGCGGGTCTCCTTCACCGAGCGCGCCCCGGGCGACGCGGTGACGGCGACCGGCGTGGTCAAGGAGAAGGGCAAGGCCGCCCTGACCCACTCCCCCGGCCGCATCGACCCCGCGAACCCGGCGTGGGC
The DNA here is from genome assembly GCF_040296725.1 of Streptomyces sp. NPDC002044. Classification (NCBI taxonomy): domain Bacteria; kingdom Bacillati; phylum Actinomycetota; class Actinomycetes; order Kitasatosporales; family Streptomycetaceae; genus Streptomyces; species Streptomyces sp. NPDC002044. The sequence goes on along the minus strand of NZ_JBEOXU010000221.1, from coordinate 1,116 downwards.
GGACAGCCGCAAGCCGCTGGCCGGCGAGTTCACCTTCCGCGGCAAGACGGTCTTCGTGATCGCCAACCACTTCGGCTCCAAGGGCGGCGACGAGGGCCTGACCTCGCACCACCAGCCGCCGGTGCGTTCCTCGGAGGCCAAGCGGCTGCTCCAGGCGCAGTCCGTCAACGGCTTCGTGAAGGAGATCCTCGCGGCGGAGAAGAACGCGAACGTCCTGGTCCTCGGTGACATCAACGACTTCGAGTTCTCGGCGACGACGACCGCCCTGGCGGACGGCGGGGCCCTGTACCCGGCCATCAAGTCGCTGCCGAAGGCCGAGCGGTACTCGTACGTGTACCAGGGCAACGCGCAGGTGCTGGACCAGATCCTGACCAGCCCGGCGATCAAGAACTTCACGTACGACAGCGTGCACATCAACGCGGAGTTCTCGGCGCAGAACAGCGACCACGACCCGCAGGTGCTGCGCTTGCGCCCGTAGCCCCCGGACCGCAGAGGGCCCGGCCGGCTCCCCGGCCGCCACCGAGGGGGCACCCCCGCGGCCGGGCCCGCTGCTTCGTCACGGACGCCCCTTCACGTTCTGCGGGCGCGTGCGTCTCCTTCGTGCCCTTCCGGGGCGAGTTGAGGACTTTCGGCCCTGGCGTGACGCTCGACACATCCCTGCCCATTCGACCGGTTGTGGTGTTGAGTATCTGCACGCCCGGTCTTGTACCGCCTTGTACCGCCCGCTCTCCCTGGAGGACCGTGTGTTCCCCTCCATCTCCCTCGCCCAGGAAACCGGCCTCGCCGTCCTGTTCGTGGCCGCTCTCGTCTGGGTCCTCGGCCTCGGACACATGCTGTGGGACAGCCGTTTCCACCACCCGGAGCCCGGCGTCTTCGACGGCCTGCCGGCCATACCGGTCCAGCGCACCTCCGCCGCGCACCCGATGGAGTCGGTGGAGCTGACGGAGGCGGAGCAGCAGGCCTTCGCGGGCCTGATCCGCACGTTCCCCCTGCGCTAGACCGCCAGGACGACCGGGGCTCCGCCCAGGCCCGCGCCTGGTGTGCGCCGTGCTGACACTTCCCAGAAGATTCCCGTACGTCCGTCCTCATTGCTGCCCCGAAAGGCAGATTAAGGAC
>NZ_JBEOXU010000220.1:0-7392 GCF_040296725.1 Streptomyces sp. NPDC002044 | reverse complement strand
CCGGCCCGCGGGGGGGGGGGGGGGCGGCGCCGCGGTTTGGGGGGGGGGGGGGGGGGGGGGGGGGGGGGGCGGGGGCGGGGGGGGGGGGGGGGGGCGGCCCCCCCCCCCCCACCGGACGCTCCCGCCCGCCAGCCGCCCGTCAGGGCCTCGCCAGCCGCCCGTCAGGCGCCCGTGACCCGGCGCGGCAGGCCCAGCGGGTTCGCCTCGCGCAGTTCCGCCGGAAGGAGGGCGTCGGGCACCGACTGGTACGCCACCGGGCGCAGCCACCGCTCGATCGCGGTCCCGCCGACCGAGGTGGAGTGCGAGGTGGCCGCCGGGTACGGGCCGCCGTGGTGCTGGGCCGGGGCCACCGCGACCCCGGTCGGCCAGCCGTTGACCACGATCCGGCCGGCCAGCCCGGTGACCTGGGCGAGCAGCTCGGCGGCCGGCCCCGGAGCCCCCTCGGTCTCGGCCGACGAGAGCTGCAGGGTGGCGCTCAGGTTCCCGGGGAGGCGCCCGAGCACGGCTGCGGCCTCGGCCGGGGAGGCGTACCGGGCGACCACGGTCACCGGGCCGAAGCACTCCTCCAGCAGGACCTCGTACGCGCCGTCCCCGGCGGGGCCGTCCCCGGCGAGGCGGCCGGCGGACACGGTCAGGTAGCCCGCTCCGACGGTGTGGTCCCCGCCGGAGCCCGGGGTGACCGGCGCCGTGACGCCGGGCAGCGCGGCCCGCTCCCGTACGCCGGTGACGAAGTTCTCGCGCATCCGGTGGTCCAGCAGCACCCCCGGTTCGGTCTCGCCGAGCGCCTTGGTGAGCGCGTCGGCGAGGCGGTCACCGTCCGCACCCTCGGGGACGAGCACCAGGCCGGGCTTCACGCAGAACTGCCCGACCCCGAGGGTGACCGCGCCCGCGAGCCCGGCGCCGATCTCCTCGGCGCGCTCTGCGGCCGCGGCCGGGGTGACCACGACGGGGTTGAGGGAGCCGAGCTCACCGTGGAAGGGGATGGGCACGGGCCGCGCGGCGGCCGCGTCGAACAGGGCCCGCCCGCCGCGGAGGGAACCGGTGAACCCGGCTGCGGCCACCAGCGGATGCCGGATCAGCTCCAGACCGGCGTCGAACCCGTGCAGCACCGACACCACGTCGGCGGGCAGCCCGGCGGAAACGGCGGCGCGGCGCAGCAGCGAGGCGCACAGCTCGGAGGTGGCCGGGTGGTCGGGGTGGACCTTCACGACCACGGGGCAGCCCGCGGCCAGGGCACTCGCGGTGTCCCCGCCGGGGACGGAGAAGGCGAGCGGGAAGTTGGAGGCGGCGTAGACGGCGACGACGCCCAGCGGGACCTTGTAGCGGCGCAGTTCGGGGCGCGGTGGGCTGAGGGAGGGGTCGGCGCGGTCGATGCGGACGTCGAGGTAGGACCCCTCGCCCACGGCGTCGGCGAAGGCGCGCAGCTGGCCGGTGGTGCGGGCGAGCTCGCCGGTGAGCCGGCCGGGACCGAGCGCGGTCTCGGCGTCGGCGGCCTCGATGACGTGGGCGGCGGCCTCGTCGAGCAGTCCGGCGGCGGCGCGCAGGAAGGCGGCGCGGGCGCCGGCGTCGGCGAGTGCGCCGCGGGAGGCGTGGGCCGCGCGCACGGCCTCGTCCACCTCGCGGGGTGTGGCCTCCACCGCAACCTGCTCGCGCCGCTTCCCGGTGCGGGGGTCCACACTCCAGACTGGTGTCGTTGTCATGGCCCACTGCCTCCTGGAACGTTCAGTATTCTGAACGCCGTTCCGGTGGATGAATGATCACATCTTCTGTGGACTCTATTTCCGCGTCCTCCGTGTGACAAGGGGCGCCCAGAGGGGAAGCAGGCGTATGACGACGACCGAGTCGGGGAGCGCGGTACAGGCGGTACAGGCGGCGCCGGTCAAATCGGCGGTGCGGACGGTCCTGTTGCTGGAGCACTTCGCGGCGCGGCCCGGGCTGCACAGCCTGGCCGACATCCAGAACGACCTCTCCCTGCCCAAGTCCAGCCTGTACATGCTGCTGCGCACCCTCGTGAACCTGGGGTGGGTGGAGACCGACGCGACGGGCACCCGGTACGGCATCGGCGTACGGGCGCTGCTCGTCGGCAGCTCCTACATCGACGGCGACGAGGTGGTGGCGGCGGCCCGGCCCACCCTGGACCGGCTCTCCGACGACACGACGGAGACCATCCACCTGGCCCGGATGGACGGCACGAGCGTGGTGTACCTGGCCACCCGGCAGTCCCAGCACTACCTGAGGCCCTTCACGCGGGTCGGGCGGCGGCTGCCCGTGCACTCGACCGCGCTGGGCAAGGCGCTGCTGGCCACGCACACGGATGACGAGGTACGGCGGTTGCTGCCGCGGCGGCTGGAGGCGGTCACCGAGCACACCCTCACCGACCGGGAGCAGCTCGTGGAGGAGCTGGCGCTGGTCAGGGAGCAGGGGTACGCGGTGGACCGGGAGGAGAACACGCTCGGACTGTGCTGCTTCGGCGTGGCCGTGCCGTACCGGACGCCGGCGCGGGACGCGGTGAGCTGCTCGGTGCCGGTGGCCCGGCTGACGCCGGATCACGAGCAGGTCATCAAGGGGGCACTGTTCGAGGCACGGGACCGGCTGTCGATGGTGACGCGGCGGATGTGAGGCGGGGGTGGTGGCACGGCGGGTGTGAGGTGGCGGAGTCCGTGATTCCTCCCCCGGCCGGGGGAGGCGGTTCCCCTTCACGGGGGAGGTGGCGGGGCGGCGCGCGCGGGACCGTTGGGTCATGACCACACGAACCGTTCACACGCCGTACGCGCCGCGGCCGCGGGCCTCCCGACCGGGGGCCGGGCGGCGGATCCTGCGGGCGGTGGCCCTGGCCGCCACCGTTCCGTACCTGACGCTCAAGGCCGCCTGGCTGGCCGGGAGCCGGGTGGGGATACCCGACGGCAGTGTCCTGGCCGAGCCCGGGGTGTTCCTCACCCTGGCGAACTCCGTCACGCTGCTCATGGACGCCTGCGTGATCGTGCTCGTCCTGGTCCTCACCCGGCCCTGGGGCCTGCGGGTCCCGTCCTGGACGCTCACCCTCCCGGTGTTCGCCGCCTCCGGCCTGCTGACCCCGATCCTCCTCGGGTTCCCGGGCCAGCTGCTCATACGGGCCTTGGGATTCGGGGCGGATCCCGCCTCGGGCGCGCGGCGCGATCCCTTCCTGGACCCCTGGGTCTTCCACGTCGTCTACGGCGGGTTCATCGTCCAGGGGCTGGCTCTGGCGGGGCTGTTCGTCCCCTACGCGCGGGAGCGCTGGGGTGAGGACTGGGGCAGGCGGCGTCCGGGGGCGCCGCGGGAGCGGCCGGCGCCGTCCACGCGGGCCGCGGCGGTGGCAGGGGCGGCCGTGGCCGCGGCGAACCTCTACTGGGCCTTCGGGGGCACCGCCGGCATGGGCGTGGAACGGGCGGCCTCGTGGTCCGCCGAGGCGGGCGTGGTGTGCGCGGCGCACGCGGTGTGCGCGCTCGCGGCCGGGGCGGGGGCGCTGCTGCTGGCCTCGGGCCGGGGGCTGCGGGCCCGGTGGCCGGCGGCCCTCGCGTGGATCGGCTCGGGAGCCGCGCTCGGCTGGGGGGTGTGGCCGATGATCGCCTCGCTGGGGCCGCAGCTGGACGGAGGTGAAGGCCCGTCCGGCGCGGCGCAGTTGATCTACGCTGGCCAGATGGCCACTGGAGCGTTCGCCGCCGTCGTCCTCACCCGGTTCCTGACCCGACGCGGAGAAGGGTGACGCGCGGTCACCGCCCGGGGCGGCTGTTCGGGCCGCGGGCCCGGCTGCGCTGGGTCCATCTGATCCTCGGTGGGGCCCTGTTGATGCCGTACTTCCTCCTCGCCCAGGTCGGGGTCGGCGTGGCGGCGGGCGGGGTCAACGTGTTCTCCTCCCTGCCGCTGGTCCTCGCCTCGTACGCGGTGGCCCTGCCGCTGGTCGCGGTCACCGGGGTGTTCGGGCTGGTGCGGCCGATGTCCGTGGCCGCGGTACGGGCCATGTGCGCGGTGCCGGGGGAGCGGCTGGCCGAGGGCCCGGCCAGGTCCTGGTCCGCCCGGGGGCGGGCTTCGGCCTGGTGGACCCTGCACCTGGGGGTCGGAGCGGTGCTCAGCGGGATGACCCTCGCGGTGCCGCCCATGGCGGTGCTGCTCATCGCGCTGCCGGTCACCGGCGGGCCGGGGGACGTCCGGCGGGAGGCGGGAGCGGGCTGGGGCGGCATCGCGGCCGGTCCGTACCTGACGCCCGTGCTCGGGGTGGCCCTGCTGGCCGCGCTCGCGCTGTGCGTCGCGGGGGCCGGGGCGCTGCTGGCCCGGGCGGCGCCCGTACTGCTCGGCCCGACGGCCGCCGACCGGCTGGCCGAGGCCGAGGAGCGGGCCGCCGACCTCGCCGTGCGCAACCGGCTGGCCCGGGAGCTGCACGACGCGGTGGGGCACGCGCTGAGCGCCGTCACCCTCCAGGCGGTCGCCGCCCGGCGGGTGCTCGACACCGACCCGGGGTTCGTCCGCGAGGCGCTCGCCGCGATCGAGGACACGACGCGGCGCACGGTGGGGGAGCTGGACGCGGTACTGGGCCTGCTGCGGGACGGCGACCCGGCCCGGGCGGACGCCGCGCCCGCGCCGACCCTCGCCGCCGACCTCGACGGTCTGCTGGCCCGCACCCGCGCCGCCGGCACCCCCGTCACCGCTCACCAGGACCCCGGGCCGGCGGGGGACTGGTCCGGGCTCCCGGCCATCGCCTCCCGCGAGGCGTACCGGATCGTCCAAGAGGGCCTCAGCAACGCCCTGCGGCACGGTTCGGGCCCCGTGGACCTGCGGGTCCGCCTCCGGCGCGGCGGCCCCTCCGGCCCTCGCGCACACCCCGACCTGGAGATCACCATGACCAATCCGCCCACCGCACCCGACGGCCGGGAGCCCCGTACGACCGGGGGGCGCGGGCTGCGCGGCGCCGCCGAACGGGCCGCGCTGCTCGGCGGCAGCGTCGAAGCCGGCCCGTACCAGGGCGGCTGGCGGCTGCGGGCCGTCCTCCCGCTCGCCGGAACCGGCCGATGACCCCCGCCCGCCCGGACGCGGTCCCGGACGGCGCCGCTTCCGCCGCCCCCGAGGCCGCCGGGACGCCCGGGACGCCCGGGACGCCCGCCGGGCGCGGGACGCTGCGCATCGTGCTCTGCGACGACGAGCGGATGGTCCGCACCGCGCTGCGGGTCATCCTCGAGGCCGAACCCGACCTGGAGGTCGTCGGCGAGGCGGCCACCGGACCCGAAGCCGTCTCCCTGGTCCGCTCCCTGGCCCCCGACGTGGTGCTGATGGATGTCCGGATGCCCGAGATCGACGGCATCCGGGCCACCGAGCAGATCCTCGCCACGATGCCCGAGCCGCCCCGCGTGGTGGTCGTCACCACCTTCGAGAACGACGCCCACGTCTACGACGCGCTGCGGGCGGGCGCCGCCGGGTTCCTCCTGAAGCGGGCCGGCCCCGACGAGCTGATCGGCGCGGTCCGGCTCGTCGCCCGCGGCGACTCGCTGCTCTTCCCGGCCGCCGTCCGCTCCCTCGCCGCCGCCCGCACGGCCGGCGCCCCGCGCGCGGCCGCCGCACGGTGGGTGGCCCGGCTCACCGACCGGGAGGCGGACGTCCTGCGCCTGATGGCCACCGGCCTGTCCAACCAGGAGATGAGCGAGCGCCTCGGCGTCGGCCCGCAGACGGTGAAGACCCACGTCGCGGCGGTCCTCGCCAAGACCGGCTCCCGCGACCGGACCCAGGCGGTGATCGCCGCCTACGAGGGCGGCTTCATGAGGAAAGACTGAGAACTCCACCACAATCGGGGCAGAGCGGAACGTCCGGGACCGGCGGGGCGTCCTTCCTGGGGATGAACAAGACGATCAGGCGTGCGTCGGTCTTCTGTCTGCTTCTGGTGCTGGCCCTGCTGGTCCGTGTCACCTGGGTGCAGGCATACCAAGGCCAGGCCCTCGCAGACGACAAGAACAACCGCCGGAACCTCATCGGGCAGTACGAGAACCCGCTGGGCAACATCATCGTGGGCGGGGAGGCGGTCACGGGCTCGACGAAGACGGGGGGCAAGGACTTCGGGTACAAGCGCACGTACACCGACGGGCCGCTCTACGCGCCCGTCACCGGATACAGCTCCCAGGCGTTCGGGACGAGCATGCTGGAGGGCGTCTACAAGAACGTCCTCAACGGCTCCGACAGCCGGCTGAAGACGATGATGGACATGCTGACCAACAAGCGGGCCGCCCCGGGCGACGTGCTGACGACCATCGACAAGGACGTCCAGAAGGCGGGCTTCGACGCCCTCCAGGGCAAGCAGGGCGCCGCCGTGGCCATCGACCCCGCGACGGGCCAGATCCTCGGCATCGTCAACAACCCCTCCTTCGACCCGGGCCGCATCGCCGGCGCGAACGACAGGGAAGCCTGGGCGGAGCTGTCCGCCGACCAGGGCAAGGCGCTGGAGAACGTGGCCCTGCGCAAGCCGCAGGCGCCCGGCTCCACCTTCAAGCTGGTCACCCTCGCCGCGGCGATCGAGAACGGCCTGGTCACCGACATCGACACGCCGACCGGCATCAAGGCCCCGTACACGATCCCCGGCACCCGCACCGATCTGCGCAGCGAGGCCCCCGCGGAGATGTGCGACAACGTCTCCGCGCGCGTCGCCCTGCGGCTGTCCTGCAACAACGTCTTCGCCGAGCTGGCGCACAAGCTCGGCCAGGACAAGATGCGCGCCATGGCCGAGAAGTTCGGTTTCAACACGCAGATCGACACCCCGGTCCGCACCAACCCGCCGAGCTCGTACCCCAAGGGCAAGATGTCCGTCGACCAGGTCGCGCAGACCGGTATCGGCCAGTTCGACGTCCAGGCCACCCCGCTCCAGATGGCCATGGTCACGGCCGCCGTCGAGAACGGCGGCAAGCTCGTCGCACCGCACATGGTCTCCCAGGTCACCGACGCCAACGGAAACGTCCTGGAGAGCTTCAAGGACCCGAAGTCCGAGCAGGTCATGAAGGCCAAGACGGCCTCGATGCTGCGGGAGGCCATGAAGACGGTGGTCAGCGAGGGCGGCGGCAGGCCCGCCCAGGTGAGCGGCGCCGAGGTGGGCGGCAAGACGGGTACCGCCCAGCGCGGCGTCAACAACAGCCTCTCGCCGCTGGCCTGGTTCACCTCCTACGGCAAGCTGAACGGCAAGCAGATCGCCGTCGCGGTCGTGATCGAGAACTCCGACACCGACCGCTCCGAGATCGGCGGCGGCAAGCTGGCCGCCCCCATCGCGCAGAAGATGATGCAGACCTGGCTGAAGAAGTAGCGGCGCGGACCGCACGGACGGCGTGCCGGGAACCTTCACGGTTCCCCCCCCGGCAAACCATAAAAAAAAAACACCCCCCCACCCCCCCCCAACGGAGAACG
>NZ_JBEOXU010000219.1:0-7652 GCF_040296725.1 Streptomyces sp. NPDC002044 | reverse complement strand
GGACCCGGTCCGGACACCCCGCACGCCGACGTACGTCCTACAGCGCGGCCCCCGCCAGCGCCGCGACCACCGCGGGCAGCACCGCCCCCGAACCGTCCCGGCGCGGGTCCGCGGGCGGGAGCGCGGCCGGTGCGCCGTTGGCCCCGGCCGCGCGGACCGGTGAACCGCCCGCCCAGGCCAGCACCAGCACGTCCTCGCCCTTCAGGAACCGCTGGCAGCGCACGCCGCCGGTGGCCCGGCCCTTGCGCGGGTACTGGTCGAAGGGGGTCAGCTTCCCGGAGGTCACCGAGTCGTCCAGCGTCCCGTGCGAGCCGGCCACGGTGAACACCACGCCGTCCCGGGCCGGGTCGACCGCCGAGAAGTGGATCACCTTGGCGCCGTCGGTGAGCTTGATGCCCGCCATGCCGCCCGCCGGGCGGCCCTGCGGGCGCACCTGGCCCGCCTGGTAGCGCAGCAACTGGGCGTCGTCGGTGATGAAGACGAGGTCCTCCTCGCCCGTGCGCAGTTCGACCGCGCCGACGATCCGGTCGCCGTCCTTGAGGGTGATGACCTCCAGCTCGTCCTTGTTCGCCGGGTAGTCCGGCACGACGCGCTTGACCACGCCCTGCTCGGTGCCCAGCGCCAGGCCCTGCGAGGACTCGTCCAGCGTCGTCAGGCAGATCACCGTCTCGTCCGCCTCCAGCCCGGAGAGGAACTCCGAGACGGGGGCGCCGCCCGCCAGGTTCGGCGCGGCGTGGGTGTCGGGCAGCTGCGGCAGGTCGATCACCGCGAGCCGCAGCAGACGCCCGTACGAGGTGACCGCGCCGATGTCGGCCCGGGCGGTCGCCGCGACCTGGGAGACGACCAGGTCGTGCTTGGCGCGCGCGCCGCCCTCCTCCTCCGGCAGGGGATCGCCGTTCGCCGTACGGGCCAGCAGGCCCGTCGAGGACAGCAGGACGCGGCACGGGTCGTCCGCGACCTCCAGCGGAACCGTCGCCACCGTGGTGCCCGCCGACTCCAGCAGGACCGTGCGCCGTTCGGTGCCGAACTTCTTCGCGACCGCCGCCAGTTCCGTGGAGACCAGCTTGCGCAGCTCGCTGTCGGAGTCCAGGATCCCGGTCAGCTCGTCGATCTCGCCGGTCAGCCGGTCGCGCTCGGACTCGAGCTCGATCCGGTCGAACTTCGTGAGCCGGCGCAGCGGAGTGTCCAGGATGTACTGGGTCTGGATCTCGCTCAGCGAGAACCGCTCGATCAGCCGCGCCTTGGCCTGCGCGGAGTTCTCGCTGTCCCGGATGAGCCGGATGACCTCGTCGATGTCGATGAGCGCCACCAGCAGGCCCTCGACCAGGTGCAGCCGGTCGCGGCGCTTGGTGCGGCGGAACTCGCTGCGCCGCCGGACGACCTCGAAGCGGTGGTCGAGGTAGACCTCCAAAAGCTCCTTGAGGCCCAGCGTCAGCGGCTGCCCGTCCACCAGCGCCACGTTGTTGATGCCGAAGGACTCCTCCATCGGCGTCAGCTTGTACAGCTGCTCCAGAACGGCCTCGGGGTGGAAGCCGTTCTTGATCTCGATGACCAGGCGCAGGCCGTGCGAGCGGTCGGTGAGGTCCTTGACGTCGGCGATGCCCTGGAGCTTCTTCGAGCCGACGAGGTCCTTGATCTTCGCGATGACCTTCTCGGGGCCGACCGCGAAGGGCAGTTCCGTGACGACCAGGCCCTTGCGGCGTGCCGTGACGTTCTCCACGGCCACCGTCGCGCGGATCTTGAAGGTGCCGCGGCCGTTCTCGTAGGCGTCCTTGATGCCCGCCAGGCCGACGATCCGGCCGCCCGTGGGCAGGTCCGGACCCGGCACGAAGCGCATCAGCGCCTCCAGGTCGGCCGCCGGGTGGCGGATCAGGTGCCGGGCGGCCGCGATGACCTCGCCCAGGTTGTGCGGGGGCATGTTGGTGGCCATGCCGACCGCGATCCCGGACGCGCCGTTGACCAGCAGGTTCGGGTACGCGGCGGGCAGTGCGACCGGCTCCCGCTCCTGGCCGTCGTAGTTGGCGGTGAAGTCGACGGTGTCCTCGTCGATCGACTCCGTCATCAGCGACGTGGCGTCGGCCATCTTGCACTCGGTGTAACGCATGGCGGCCGGCGGGTCGTCGTTGCCGAGGGAACCGAAGTTGCCGTGGCCGTCGACCAGCGGCAGCCGCATCGAGAAGGGCTGGGCCATGCGCACGAGCGCGTCGTAGATCGACGCGTCGCCGTGCGGGTGGAGCTTGCCCATGACCTCGCCCACGACGCGGGCGCACTTGACGTACCCCCGGTCGGGGCGCAGGCCCATCTCGTTCATCTGGTAGACGATGCGCCGGTGTACCGGCTTCATGCCGTCCCGGGCGTCGGGCAGGGCGCGGGAGTAGATCACCGAGTACGCGTACTCGAGGAAGGAGCCCTGCATTTCGTCGACGACGTCGATGTCGAGGATCTTCTCCTCGAAATCCTCCGGCGGCGGGGTCTTCGTGCTGCGGCGGGCCATCGCTGCGCGGCTCCTTAACCAAGAAAGAGGTGTGCTGGGGGGTCTGACGCGGACCATTGTGGCCCGAGGCACCGACAACGCCGACTCCGACCCAGGTGTGACCCGGGAACTTCTCCGGCGGCCGACGCGCTTGCATACAGTGGCAGGTCTGACAGAAATCTCTACATCGCGATCGAAGGGACCACATGCCCATGGGTCACACGGCCACAGCTCAGGCCGGCTCCGGCGGCCTGACAGCGACCGAGCACCGGCTGGCCAACGGCTTGCGCGTGGTGCTCTCCGAGGACCACCTGACCCCGGTCGCCGCGGTCTGCCTCTGGTACGACGTGGGCTCGCGCCACGAAGTCAAGGGGCGCACCGGTCTGGCTCACCTCTTCGAGCACCTGATGTTCCAGGGTTCGGCGAGCGTACCCGGCAACGGCCACTTCGAGCTCGTCCAGGGGGCCGGCGGCTCCCTCAACGGCACCACCAGTTTCGAGCGCACGAACTACTTCGAGACGATGCCGACCCACCAGCTGGAGCTCGCGCTGTGGCTGGAGGCGGACCGGATGGGCTCGCTGCTGGCCGCCCTGGACGACGAGTCCATGGAGAACCAGCGCGACGTCGTCAAGAACGAGCGCCGCCAGCGGTACGACAATGTCCCGTACGGCACGGCGTTCGAGCGGCTGACCGCCCTCGCGTACCCCGAGGGCCACCCGTACCACCACACGCCGATCGGCTCGATGGCCGACCTCGACGCCGCCTCCCTGGAGGACGCGCGCCACTTCTTCCGTACGTACTACGCGCCCAACAACGCGGTGCTGTCGGTCGTCGGCGACATCGACCCCGAGCGCACGCTCGCCTGGGTCGAGAAGTACTTCGGCACCATCCCGAGCCACGACGGCAAGCAGCCGCCGCGCGACGGCACGCTGCCGGACGTCATGGGGCAGGAGCTCCGCGAGGAGATCGCCGAGGAGGTGCCGGCGCGCGCCCTGATGGCCGCCTACCGGCTCCCGCACGACGGCACCCGTGAGTGTGACGCCGCCGACGTGGCCCTGACCGTGCTGGGCGGCGGCGAGTCCTCGCGGCTCCACAACCGCCTGGTGCGCCGCGACCAGACGGCCGTCGCGGCCGGCTTCGGCCTGCTGCGCCTGGCCGGCGCCCCCTCGCTGGGCTGGCTGGACGTCAAGACGTCCGGCGGGGTCGAGGTGCCCGCCATCGAGGCGGCCGTGGACGAGGAACTCGCGCGGTTCGCCGCCGAGGGCCCGACGGCCGAGGAGATGGAGCGGGCCCAGGCCCAGCTGGAGCGCGAATGGCTGGACCGGCTGAGCACGGTGTCCGGCCGCGCCGACGAACTGTGCCGCTTCGCGGTGCTGTTCGGTGACCCGCAGCTGGCGCTGACCGCCGTCGGACGCGTTCTCGACGTCACCGCCGAGGAGGTCCAGGCCGTGGCCGCGGCCCGGCTGCGCCCGGACAACCGGGCGGTGCTGGTGTACGAGCCGCTCGCCGCGGACGCCGACGAGAACGACGAGTCCGACGAGAACGAGGGGGCGGACCAGTGAGTGACACCGCATCCGGCACCGCATCCGACAGCGCGGCCGACGCCGTGGCCGTCACGATGACCTTCCACCCGCGCCCCGAGGCCGGCGAGCCGCAGCCGTGGGCCTTCCCGGCCCCCGAGCGCGGCGAGCTGTCCAACGGGCTGACCCTGCTGCGCTGCCACCGCCCGGGCCAGCAGGTGATCGCGGTGGAGATCAACCTCGCCGCCCCGCTCGACGCGGAGCCCGAGGGCCTGGACGGTGTGGCGACGATCATGGCGCGCGCGCTGTCCGAGGGCACCGACAAGCACTCCGCCGAGGAGTTCTCGGCCGAGCTGGAGCGCTGCGGGGCCACCCTCGACGCCCACGCCGACCACCCGGGCCTGCGGGTCTCCCTGGAGGTCCCCGCCTCGCGCCTGCACAAGGCGCTCGGCCTGCTCGCCGAGGCGCTGCGCGCGCCCGCGTTCGCCGACGCCGAGGTCGACCGCCTGGTGCGCAACCGGCTCGACGAGATCCCGCACGAGCTGGCCAGCCCGCAGCGCCGCGCCGCCAAGCAGCTCTCCAAGGAGCTCTTCCCGGCCGCCCTGCGGATGTCCCGCCCGCGCCAGGGCACCGAGGAGACGGTGGCCCGGATCGACTCCACGGCCGTACGCGCCTTCTACGAGGCCCACGTACGCCCCGCCACGGCCACCGCGGTGGTCGTCGGCGACCTGACCGGGATCGACCTGGACGCCGTCCTGGCCGACACCCTGGGCATCTGGACGGGCAACTCCGCCGCGCCCCGGCCCGTACCGCCGGTGACCGCCGACGACACCGGCCGCGTGGTCATCGTGGACCGGCCCGGCGCGGTCCAGACGCAGCTGCTGATCGGCCGCATCGGGCCGGACCGCCACGACCGCGTCTGGGCGCCCCAGGTGCTCGGCACGTACTGCCTGGGCGGCACCCTCACCTCCCGCCTGGACAAGGTGCTGCGCGAGGAGAAGGGGTACACCTACGGCGTGCGCGCCTTCGGGCAGGTGCTGCGTTCCACCGCCGACGGCAAGGGCGCCTCGATGCTGGCCATCAGCGGCTCGGTGGACACCCCGAACACCGGTCCGGCGCTCGAGGACCTCTGGAAGGTGCTGCGCACCCTCGCGGAGGGCGGTCTGACCGACGCCGAACGGGACGTGGCGGTGCAGAACTTGGTGGGCGTGGCCCCGCTGAAGTTCGAGACGGCCGCCTCGGTGGCCGGCACCCTCGCCGACCAGGTCGAGCAGGAGCTGCCGGACGACTACCAGGCGCAGTTGTACGCGCGGCTCGCCGAGACCGGCACCGTGGAGGCCACTTCGGCCGTCGTGAGCGCGTTCCCGGCGAACCGGCTGGTCACGGTGCTGGTGGGCGACGCTTCGCAGATCGAGGAGCCGGTGCGGGCGCTCGGGATCGGCGAGGTCACCGTCGTCACCAACTGACGCTCGGATCAAGGGGCTCTGGCGGCTTGGCCGCCAGAGCCCCTTTTGTCTGTTTAGTGGTGAGGTTGCTCGTATGCGGTGTGGCGTACGCAACAAAACAGCTCGTGTGTTTGGTGATCGGCTGATGATCCGCCTAGCGTCAGCCGTGCTGTTCGTCAGTTGTGCCCGCCGCACCCGCGGCACCGGACAGCGATCGCCGAGTCCCCGTCAGGCGCGAGCCTGGGGAGCCGGGGACCCACATCAGTCCCTGGGGTGAATCGGGCCGCCTCGCAAGAGGAAGCCCGTAGGAGACCTTCCTGCTCCGAACCCGTCAGCTAACCCGGTAGGCGAGAGGGAAGGAAAGGAACAACCTCTTCATGGCGTTTGGCAGTCGTACCGCCGGCTCCGGCAAGCACCGCGGTTCCAGCCGTCTGAGCCGCAAGACCGCCGGCTACGCCGGTATCGCCGCCCTCGCCACCACTGGCGTCGTCGGTTCCCTCGCCGGCCCGGCCTTCGCCGCGGACAACAGCACCGAGCACTCCGTCCCCGACGCCGGGTACAACGCGGTCGTCGTGGGCGACGACCTCGCGGGTGACATCGAGGACCAGGCCGAGTCGCAGCAGCGCGCCGCCGAGCACGCCGCCGCCAAGGCCCAGGCCGAAGCCGACGCCAAGCAGCGCGCCTCCGAGGCCAAGCGCATCGCCGAGGCGAAGGCGAAGGCGGAGCGGGACGCGGCCGAGCGCGCGGCCCGCGAGGCGGAGCGCAAGCGCCTCAACACCTTCGTCGCGCCCGTCAGCGGCGGCATCAGCACCCACTACCACGCCGGTGGCGGCATGTGGTCCTCCGGCAGCCACACCGGCATCGACTTCCGCGCGAGCGAAGGCACCTCGGTCCACGCCGTGGGCGCCGGCACCGTCGTGGAGGCCGGCTGGGGCGGTGCCTACGGCAACAACGTCGTCATCAAGCACAACGACGGCACGTTCACCCAGTACGGGCACATGAACTCGCTGAACGTCTCCGTCGGCCAGCAGGTCACCCCGGGCCAGCAGATCGGCCTGTCGGGCTCCACCGGCAACTCCAGCGGCCCGCACCTGCACTTCGAGGCCCGCACCGGCGCCGACTACGGCTCGGACATCGACCCGGTCTCGTACCTGCGCTCGCACGGCGTCAGCCTCTGACCCGTACGGCCCCCGCTGCACCCGCTTCGCCGAAGACCCCGGCTCGCATCGCGAGCCGGGGTCTTTTGCGAATGTTTCGCTTTTCCGGCCGCTCTCGGAAATTATCGTGTGTTGCAATAGAGTCGCAGCACACTCTGGCACGGCAGTCGGAAATAGGCGGAGGTTCGGTCTTGCGTATTCCTGCGCACGCGGTATGCACGGCAATTCGCGACGACATCGTCTCCGGGGTCTTCGAGCCGGGCAGCAGACTGACCGAAGAGGTCCTGGCCCGCCGGTACGGGGTCTCGCGCGTCCCGGTCCGCGAGGCGCTGCGGACCCTGGAGTCGGAGGGGTTCGTGACGACCCGGCGGCATGCGGGCGCCTGCGTCGCCGAGCCGACGGAGCAGGAGGCCGCCGACCTCCTGGAGCTGCGGATGCTGCTGGAGCCCCTCGCCGCCGCCCGGGCCGCCCGGCGGCGCACCGAAGCCCACCTGAAGGTGCTCCGCGGACTGGTCAGGCTGGGCCAGGAGCGGGCCAGGAGGGGCCAAGGGGAGGATCTGCGGTCCCTGGGCGGCTGGTTCCACGAGACGCTGGCCCAAGCCTCGGGCAGCCCGGGGCTGATCGCGCTGCTCACGCAGATGCGGCACAAGGTCGCGTGGATGTACGTGGTGGAGGCCCCGGTCCGGCCCGCGGAGTCCTGGGCGGAGCACGGCGCGATCGTGGACGCGGTGGCCCGCGGGGACGCGGAGCGGGCGCGCGCCCTGACGGCGATGCACGCGGACCGCGCCTCGGCGGCGCACCGGCCGCGGCTGCGGCCCGCGGTGAGGACTTCGCAACCTGCCGTCAACATGTCGGGCGGCCGCCATTAACAGGCGCCGTATACAAAGAACGGGTATTCGCGCGCCGCTGCCGGAATTCCGGGGCGGTGTCGATATTCCGTGCGGCCGAATTCATGCGAGGCGCCGGCCGCATTTCCGGCCGTGCTGAATTCCTGCGCGCGGCATGAGTACGGGCGCCCCGCGTAAGCGCGGTATTCCGGCGGGCGCACGGCCGGCGC
>NZ_JBEOXU010000218.1:0-7770 GCF_040296725.1 Streptomyces sp. NPDC002044 | reverse complement strand
TGCTCGCTGATCCCCATGAAGCGGACCGACGTGCTCGGCTCGATCTCGTCCGGGAGCCACCACCACCGCCGAAGCCGCCGCCTCCACCAGCGCCGAAGCCGCCGCCCGGGCCCGAGGGGGGCCCACCGGGCGCTCCCCCGCCGTACGGGGCGCCACCCTGGGGCGGGCCGCCGTAGGGGTTCTGCGCGTACGGGTTGCCGGCGCCCTGGGCGTCGTACGGCTGGCCCCCGTACGGGTTGCCGCCCTGCCCGGCGGATGCCGTGCCGGTGTGGTCGTGCCCGCAGTCCCGGGTCCCGAAGGCCCGGTCCACGGAGGTCCGCAGCTCGTGCACGAGCAGCCGGTGGGCGAGGCCCGCGTCGGCGAATTCGGCCTCGTCCAGCGCGAGCCTGATGCCCGTGAGGGCGTCGTCGCACAGCCGCCGGGCCTCGGCGAGCGGGGTCCCGGTGGCGGTGAGCGGGTTCCAGGCACCCGCCTCCGCGTCGGCCCCCCGGTCCTCCACCGCGTCCAGCAGGTGCGCGAGCCGCCCGAAGTACCGGCCCGCCTCGGCGAGCGCGGGGGCGTTGCCTGGCCGTCCGGCCAGCAGCGCGGTATGCGCGAAGGCGGCGGCGGTGGCGGTCTCCGTCGGCTCGGTCACCACGAGCACGGGCGTGCCGGGGCCGGCCAGGGTCTCGATCCCGCCCTGCCGGTCGACGGCGTCGACGAGCACCGCCGTGTCGAAGCCGAGCGAGGCTCCGGTACGGGCGCCGGCCCGGTCCCAGCCGCGGGCGACCTTGCGGGCGGCCAGGGCGAGGGGCGCCCGGGCCAACAGCCCGTCCCGGTCGGCCACGTGGTCCCGTATCTTCGCGGAGGCCAGCACGAGCGAGACGGCGGCCGCGAGCCGCGCCCCCTCGCCCCGGGCGACCTCGGCCGTGCGCATCCCGCGCAACGGACAGGGGCCCGCGGTGCGGCGGGCGCCGGGTGCGGGACCGGACTGAGCCTCCGTCAGAACGGAGACCAGCAGACCGTCGTAGTTCGTGACGATCCGGGCGAACTGGCCGTGGTCCCCGCGAAGTGCCAGGCACAGCCCGCACAGATGAGCCGTCCACTCGGCCTTGAACCGCTCCCCCAGCCGGTGCGCGCAAGGTCTGACGATGCCGAACAATCTGCTCCCCCGTGGGTCGTACGTGTGCCTGCCGGGCATCGTAGCGAGCCCCCCGCGTCACCCGTACGACCGCACCACTCACCCGTAAGGGCGCAGCAATCGTATTTTCACTCAGTCAGCAGCGGTAGGCGCCTGGATCCTTGACCGTGCAACGGATGTTCTGCACCAGTACCGTCACGAAACCCGTGCGCGCCGACTATCCACTTGGCGCGTTGTCAGCATCATGGACGACCATAGGGGCAGCGGAGAGAAGACAGACTGACCGCGGTGAAAGGAGGCGTCCATGGGTTCGGTGCGCAAGGCGAGTGCCTGGCTGGGTCTCGTGGAAGACAGCGACGACGAGCGTTACTACGACGACGACTACGCGGAGGCCGCCCAGGGTGGTTCGGTTTCCGGCCCCGGCGACGCGTGGGTCACCGACCCCCGGGTCAAGGTGGTCTCGGAGTCGGCCGTCGACCAGGGACGCCGGATCGCCACGGTCACCCCGGACGGCTTCCGTGACGCCCGGGGCATCGGCGAGCTGTTCCGCGAGGGCGTCCCGGTGATCGTCAACCTGTCGTCGATGGACCCGGGCGACGCGAAGCGCGTGGTCGACTTCGCGGCCGGACTGACCTTCGGGCTGCGCGGATCGATCGAGCGGGTGGCGACCAGGGTCTTCCTGCTGACCCCGGCCGACACCCAGATCGTGAGCGGCGAGTCCGGCGGCCGCTCGCGCGACTTCTTCAACCAGAGCTAGGCAGGGCCCTCACCGGAAGGCGTCGAGCCCGGTGAGCGCCTTGCCCAGCACCAGTTGGTGCATCTCGGCGGTGCCCTCGTAGGTGAGGACCGACTCGAGGTTGGTGGCGTGCCGCATGACGGGGTATTCGAGGGAGATCCCGTTGGCACCCAGGATGGTCCGCGCGGTACGACAGATTTCGATGGCCTCGCGGACATTGTTGAGCTTGCCGAAGCTGATCTGCTCCGGCCGCAGGGTCCCCGCGTCCATGCGCCGGCCCAGGTGGTGGGCCAGCAGGATGCCCTTGTGGAGCTCCAGGGCCATGTCCGCGAGCTTGGCCTGCGTGAGCTGGAAGCCGCCGATCGGCTTGCCGAACTGCTCCCGGGTCCTGGAGTAGTCGAGCGCGGACTCGAAGCTGGAGCGCGCCGCGCCCATGGACCCCCAGATGATCCCGTACCGCGCGTGGCTGAGGCAGCCGAGCGGACCCTTGAGCCCGGTGACGCCCGGAAGGACCGCGTCCGCGGGCAGCCGTACGTCGTCCATGACCAGCTCGCTCGTCACCGAGGCGCGCAGCGACCACTTGTGCCTGATCTCGGGTGCGGAGAACCCGGCGCTGCCGGTGGGCACCGCGAAGCCGCGGATCCCCTCGTCGGTCTGCGCCCACACCACGGCGACGGCGGCCACCGATCCGTTGGTGATCCACATCTTGCGCCCGTTCAGCACCCAGTCGGTGCCGTCGCGCTTGGCGTACGTCCGCATGCCCGCGGGGTCGGAACCGTGGTCCGGCTCGGTCAGGCCGAAGCAGCCGATCAGCTCCCCGGCGGCCATGCCGGGCAGCCAGCGCTGCTTCTGCTCCTCGGAGCCGTACTTCCAGATCGCGTACATGGCCAGCGAGCCCTGTACGGACACCAGCGAGCGGATCCCGGAGTCGGCGGCCTCCAGCTCCAGGCAGGCGAGGCCGTACTGGACGGCGCTGGCACCGGCGCAGCCGTAGCCGGTCAGCGACATCCCGAGGGCACCGAGCGAGCCGAGCTCACGGGCGATCTCGCGGATCTCCGGCAGCTCGCCCTTCTCGTACCACTCGGCGACGTGCGGCAGCACCCGGTCGGCGGCCCAGCCGCGGACGGTGTCCCGGATGGCGAGGTCCTCCGGACCGAGGAGCTCGTCGAGCCCGAGCGGATCATGGGGCTGGAACGCGGACACGGGGCCTCCCGGCGGCCTGAGTCAGAACCTAGCAGCGCAAGTTTTCGCGCGCCCCCCGACGCTAGACGCCCCCTTCCCCACCCGTCCACCCCCACCCGGATCAGCCCGCCGACGTCTGAGGCGACCCCCACGGCCCGCCCGACGATTGAGGCGACCCCCCCCACAGCCCCGCCGACGGTTGAGGCGCCCCCCACAGCCCCACCGACGATTGAGGCGCCCCCATAGCCCCGCCGGCGTTTGAGGCGCGGGGGTCCGGGGGCAGCACCCCCGGCAGCGGCGCCGCACCCGGCCCCACAGCGGCACCACGGCACAACGGCACCACGGCACAACGGCACAACGGTCCGGCGGCCCGGCGGCCCGGCGGCCCGGCGGCCCAGCACCCGGCACGGTCAGCCCGCGCGCTCCGCGCCCGCCGGATACGCCTCACCGGCGGACGGCGAGGGCACCTCGGCCACCCTCCGCCCGCCCCCCTGGGCAGGCAGCCGCACCGCCACGTCCCCACCCGGCTCGCCGCCAGGCGCCCCGCACTCCATCACCCGCGGCAGCTTCAGCGCCATCACCGCGCCCGCGAGCAGCAGCCCCGCGCTCACCACCAGGGTGACGTGCAGCCCGTGGACGAAGGAGTGCCGGGCGGCGGCGTACAGCGACGCCCCCGCGGGGCCGCCGACCTGCGCGGCGATCTGGTATGCCTCGCCCAGGGAATGGGCGGCGCCCTCGGACTGCGCCGCCGAGACCCCCGGCACCCGCGCGAGCCCCGGGGCGTACGCGGCGTTCATCACGCTGCCCAGCAGCGCGATGCCCATGCCCGCGCCCAGCTGGTAGGAGGTCTCGCCGATGGAGGCCGCGCCGCCCGCGGTGTCCGACGGGGCCTCGCTGAGCATGGACTCGTACGCGGCGAACAGGGTGGTCTGGAGCCCGAAGCCGAGCAGGATGAAGCCCACCGTGAGCAGGAGGGGCCGGTCCTGCTGCCCCATGAAGGTCAGCAGCAGCACGGCGAGGGCCGTGAGCACGAAACCCAGCGAGACCATGGTCCGCGGGCCGATCCGGGTCAGGGTGTAGGACCCGGTGGCGCCGGCGGCCATGGCGGCGAAGGTGAGCGGCAGCAGCCGCAGGCCGGTCTCCAGCGGGCTGAGGTGCAGCACCAGCTGGAGGTACTGGACGGCGATCAGTTCCAGGCCGACCAGGGCCAGCATGGCGAGCACGATGCAGCCGACGGAGGTCGTGAAGGCGGCGCGGGAGAACAGCCGCATGTCGATCAGCGGGTGCGTGCGCCGCTTCTGGCGCCGTACGAACAGCACGAGCAGCGCCACGCCGAGGAACAGCGGGACCATCGCCTCGGCGTCGAGCAGGTGGCGTTCGGCGCCCAGCCGCTTGATCCCGAGCACGGAGCCGAGGACTCCGGCGGCCGCCATCAGCGCGCCCAGCACGTCCCAGGGCCCGTCGGAGGAGCCCTTCGACTCGGGGAGCAGCCAGCGGCCCAGCGGGAGGATCAGCGCCATCAGCGGGATGTTGATGAGGAAGACGGAGCCCCACCAGAAGTGCTGGACGAGGAAGCCGCCGAGCACCGGTCCGCCGGCGGCGCCGACGGCGGCGACGGCGGTCCAGATGCCGATGGCGAGGGCCCGCTCGCGCCGGTCGGGGAAGACCTGGCGCAGGATCGACAGCGTGGCGGGCATGATCATCGCGCCGCCGATGCCGAGCAGCGCGCGGGCGGCGATGAGCACGTGGGCGCTGTCGGCGAGGGCGGCCAGCGCGGAGGCCGCGCCGAAGAGTCCGTAGCCGAGGAGGAGGATGCGGCGGCGGCCGACGCGGTCGCCCAGGGTGCCGAAGAGGATCAGCAGGGCGGCGCAGACGAGCGGGTAGGCGTCGACGATCCAGAGGAGCTCGATCGAGCCGGGGCGCAGGTCCTCGGTGACGGAGGGGACGGCGACGTGCAGGATCGTCGCGTCGAGCGCGACGAGGACCAGGCTGACGCAGAGCACCGCCAGGACGGCCCAGCGGTTGGCTCCGCCGGAGGCCGCCCGGACCCGCTGCCAGGGGGTAGGGGTCCCGCGGTCGGCCCTGCGGTCGGCCGTGTTCGTCCCCGACATGCATGTACCTCCCAGGTGATCCCCCCGCACTCGGCGGACCGGCGTCTGTGGGGCCGCGGGGATGGTGCGCTGTGCGGCTTCCGACGGGTCCGGCATCGACACGCGAGTGAACGGTCAGCGTACGCGAGTTCGCCTGTCGCTCACGTGGTCAAGCTCTCATCCCGGAGAGGGCCGCCGTGTGGCGTACGCCACTCGCCGGGCCCGCTTTCCTCCCCCGTGTACACGCGCGCTCACCGCTCGTGGTTCTCGGCCGCGCCCCCGGGGCTCCGCCACCGATAATCATGCCCGTGAAAGATCTTGGATTTCGGCGGGCCGCGCCCGCGCTGGCCGTCTTCGCGGTGGTCAGGCTGCTCGCGCTGACGGTGCTCGCCGGCTGGAGCGCGGTCGCGGGCAGCAGCCCGCACACGCTGTTGTCGGCCCGCTGGGATTCGCTCTGGTACGCCCGCACCGCGGCCGGGGGGTACGGCTACGAGGTGGTCCTCCCGAACGGGGACGTCCACTCGAACCTGGCCTTCTTCCCGCTCCTGCCCTGGCTGGAACGGCTGGTGTCGGCCGTGACCGGGCTTTCGTACGGCTCCTCGGGCCTGGTGGTGTCGGCGCTCGCGGGGCTCGCGGCGGCCTGGGGGATCTTCGCCGTCGCCGACCCTCTGTACGGCCGCCGGGCCGGGGTGCTGGCCGTGGCGCTGTGGGCGGTGCTGCCGGTCGGGATCGTGCAGTCCATGGCGTACAGCGAGGCCCTGTTCACCGCGCTCGCCGCCTGGTCGCTGTACGGGGCCCTGCGCGGCCGGTGGCTGACCGCGGGGCTGCTCGCGGCGGGGGCCGGGCTGACCCGCCCGGTCGGGGCCGCGGTGGTCGCGGCGGTGTGGGTGGCGGCCGCCCTGGCGCTGCGGCGCGGGGAGCGGTCGTGGCGGATCGCCGCGGGCGCCGCGCTGGCCCCGCTGGGGGCCGCGGCGTACGTGCTGTGGGTCGGCGCGCGCACCGGCGGCGGCCTGTTCGGCTACCTGGACGTGCAGGCGGGCTGGGGCAACGGCTTCGACGGCGGCTGGGCCTTCGCCCGTTTCGTCGGGGCGAAGCTGGCCTCCCCGGGCTCCCCGGCCTCGGCGGGCTTCGCGGCCGGGGCCGGACTGATCGCCGGGGTGACACTCGTGCTGTGGCTGTACGCGCGCTGCGTACGGCAGCGGCAGCCGGTGCCGCTGCTCGTGTACGGCGGGATCGTGGTGGCGCTGGCCCTGTGCGCGTCGGGGTACTTCGGCTCCAAGCCGCGGCTGCTGCTGCCGGCCTTCCCGCTGCTGCTGCCCGTCGCGGTGGCGCTGGCCCGGTGGCGGACGCGGTGGGCGGCCCTGGTGCTGGGGGCGGCCGCCCTGGCCTCGGCGGTCTACGGGGCGTTCTGGCTGAACGGCTCGGGGCCTCCATAGGTCCGGCAGGCCCCGCGCGGACCCCGGCGGCCGGGACCCGTTCATAACGGAATGGAACATTCCGATACATCTTTCAGCAAAGGACTTGAGCCGCGGCAATAAAGCACAGGTAAGTGTGCGAAACAATTTCCGTGACCGTGGATCAAGTGGACTCCAACCGCGCTCGAAATAGCGCCGATTAAGTCCCGCGTGAGACCAACTCCACATCACATGGTCATCACAAAGCGCGTGATTCGCCCGGGGTGCCCGGCGGCGCGCGGTAACGTCGATTGAGTGCGTACCGACCTAATCCTGCCCCGTCTGGAGCGGGTGTTCGCCCGGCTGGACCGGGAACCAGAGCGACCGGCTCATCTGCAAACTCCGCGGATGAGCCGGCACCGCGTCGTGCTCCTGGGATCGACCCTCGCCTTCTATCTCGCGATCGTGGTGGCCGTACTGACCACGTCCTGGCTCGTCCGGCTGGACTGGCAGGTCATGTTCTTCCGCCCCTACGAGCAGTGGCCGCAGTTGCACGCCTTCCTCGACTACCTCGTCGTGCTCGGCCAGCGCGGACCCACCGCGGTGATGGTCGCCGCCTGGCTCGGCTGGCGCTCCTGGCGCCAGCACACCCTCCGCCCGCTGATCACCCTCGGCGTGGCCCTGCTGCTGCTCAACGTCACCGTCGGGGCCGTAAAGATCGGCCTCGGCCGCCTCGGCCCGCACTACGCCACCGAGATCGGCTCCGCCGAGCTCTTCGCGGGCGGCGATATATTTCCTTCCGGCCACACCGCCAACGCCGTCGTGACCTGGGGAATCCTGGCCTACCTGGCCTCCACCGTGGTCACCCGGCGGGTGCTGTCCGTGGTGTCGGCCGTCGTCTCGCTGAGCGTCGGCGCCACCACCGTGTACCTCGGGACCCACTGGATCAGCGACGTCCTGCTCGGCTGGACCGCGGGACTGCTGATCCTGCTGGCGCTCCCCTGGTTCGAGCCGCTCATCGCCCGCGTCGAAGCTCACGTCTTCGAGCTGCGCGAGCTGCTGCGCCGCCGCGCCGAGACCGGGCGGATGCCCGTGCCGGTCGCCGTCGCGCTCACCCCGCTGCTCTCCGCGGGCGGCAAATGGCGGCTCACCCTGGACGCGGACACGGCCGGGGAGGCGGCCACGGCCGCCGCCGCGGAGCCGGCGACCGGAGCGGGGGCCTGGGGGCCGGCGAAGGCCACCAGCGGC
>NZ_JBEOXU010000217.1:0-7827 GCF_040296725.1 Streptomyces sp. NPDC002044 | reverse complement strand
GGCACCGGGGCGGCGGCCCCGGGCCCGCCGCGCGGCAGGCCGTACCGGTCACAGCGGTACCGGGAGCGCGGAACCTCCGCGAACCGGAGCCGCCGCGTGCCCCGTCGGCCCTCCCGGCGCCGACGCCCCGGCCCGTACCCGTCGTACAGCGGGCGGCCGCGAGCGCCGGTGCGCCGTTGACCTCCGCGCCCCGGCCCGCAGTGCCCTCGCGGACGGTGCGGCCCGTCGGCTCCCCGGACGTACCCGCGTCCGTCCCGGGGCCGGGGCCCACCACGACGCCCCCCGAACCGCTCCTCGCCGGAGCGCCCCACGTCCCCGTGCCCCTTCCTCCCCCGGGGTCGGGCACGGGGACACGCAAGCCCCTCGTACGGCGGGTGCAGCGCGCCCTGCCCGAGGAGTCCGTGGCCAGGGTCCGCCGGCCCCTCATCGGCGCCCCGATCAAGCCGGCCCTCACGCCCGTGCCACCGCCCGCACCGCCTGCACCCCGGCTCGCGGCACCGCTCCAATCCCCGCCCCCGGCAACGGCACCGGCCCCCGCCCCCCTGCCCCTCCCCTCCGTACGGATTCCCGCGCCCCGGATCCAGCGCGCACCCACGGCTCCGGTGCCCCTGGCCTCCCGGCGGCCGCTCACCCCGGCCGGGCCCGCTCCGGAGCCGTGGCCCGCGGCTCCCGCCGTGCTGCGGCGGACCTCCGCCGTGGCCGCCGGAGCGGCGCCCCTCCCGCTCGCCGCACTCGGCCCGCGCGTCACCCCGGGGACGCCCGCCCCGGCTCCGGCGCAACCGGCCCCGGCGCCGCCCGCACCCGCGGTCCCGCCGCGAGCGGTCTCCCTGCAACGGATCCCCCGCCCGTCCGCCGCGGCGCCCTCCGCCCCTCCGACTGCGGCGCCCCCGCGGGCCGCCGTTCCCGCGCCCGTACCGTCCGCCCCGGCCGCTCCACCGCCCGTCTTTCCGCACCCCGGCTCCCCGCACCCCCCCGCCCAGGCCGCCGAACCACCGCACCCGCCGCAGCCCGAGGCCGAGCCGCAGCCCCCACCGCAGGCCGAGCTCGACGCGCTCGCCCGGCGCCTCGTCGCCCCGCTCTCGCGGCTGCTGCGCGCCGAACTCCGCGGGGACCGCGAACGCCTCGGCCGTCTCCGCGACCGCTGACCGCGCCGTACAGACCCGCACCGCTCGCCTCGCCCCGGCACCGCCCCGCCCCGCCCCGCCCCGGCCCGCCCCCGAACAGAGAGTCCCGCATGCCCACGCCCCCCGACCCCGGCTCCACCGTCTTCTTCAAACTCAGCATCGACGGCCAGAACCTCGGGCTGTTCAACGGCTGCGACGGGCTCTCCTCCCAGGTCGAGGTCGAACAGCACCAGGAGGGCGGGAACAACGGGTTCGTCTGGCAGCTGCCGACCCGGGTCACCTTCTCCACCATCCGCCTCACCCGCCCCCTCACCGCCGACACCGCCCGCGTCGCGGCCTGGATCTCCTCCCTCGCCACCGGCATCACCCGTCCCACCGCCCAGATCGCCGCCCTGCGCGCGGACGGCTCCGTCGTCGCCCAGTGGGGCCTGGTGGAGGTACTGCCGGTGCGCTGGACGGGCCCGACCCTGAACCCCGCCTCGCCCTCCGTCGCCACGGAGACGCTGGAGATCGCCCACCACGGGTTCACCGACGCCGGAGGGGTCTGAGATGCCGGCCCCCACGGGCGGCCGCGCCGCCGCCGGGCTCTCGCGGGCCTCGCTCGCCGTCCACCAGCCGCCCGCCGTCCTCGGCGGCTCCGTCGGCGGCCTGATCGGCGAGGTCCGCTTCCAGTTCAACCCCCGCCAGCTCCAGCTGTCCCGGTCCGCCCACTGGCGCTCGGATCCCGCCGTCGCCTACACCCGGGGCGCTCCGTCCAAGTTCACCGGCGTCAGCCCGGCGCAGCTGCGCGTCGACGTGTTCCTCGACTCCTCCGGCACCCCCGGCTCCGGCACGGTTCTCAAACAGGTCGAACTGCTGCTCTCCTGCTGCGAGGTGAGCGAGCAGAGCGTCACCTCGCAGGCCCCGTCGCCGCCTTGGGTGAAGTTCTCCTGGGGGTCGTTCAGCACGGTCCAGTTCACGGCGTACGTGACGAACGCGAGCGCGACCTACACCCTGTTCAGCCCGAACGGCACGCCGCTGCGCGCCACCTGCTCGCTCGCCCTGACCGAGATCCCGATGTCCGTCAAGGGGCAGAATCCGACCTCCGGCGCCCTCTCGGCCCGCCGGGTGCACCGCACCGTGGCCGGTGACACGCTCGCCTCCCTGGCCTGGCGCGAGTACGGCGATCCGACGCGCTGGCGGGTGATCGCCGAGGCGAACGGGATCGACGACCCGATGCGACTGCGTCCCGGGACCGAACTCCTCCTCCCCGCGGGCTCGGAGCGTGCCGCATGAGCGAGAACACCTTCACCACCGTCCTGCACGTCGTCCTGGGCGGCTCGGTGCTGCCCGACCCGCTCGCCTCGCTGCTGACCGAGGGCTGGGTGGACGCGAGCGTCAATGTTCCCTCCGCCTTCCACCTGGTCTTCTCCGATGGCGACGGCACCCTGACCCGGCGCTATCCGCAGCTCACCGTCGGCTCGAAGGCGGTGATCAGCCCGTTCACGGACGGTGTCCGCGGCACCCCGCTGATCACCGGGGAGGTCACCGCGATGGAAGTGGACGCCGAGCCGGGCGCGGGCCGCCGCCTGGTCCTGCGCGGGTACGACCCCGGGCACCGGCTGCTGCGCAACCGCAGGGTCGCCGGGTACCCGCAGATGACGGCCTCCGACATCGTGCGGCGCCTCGCCTCCCAGAACGGGCTGGCCCTCGGCAGGGTGGCGGCCACGCCCACCGTGTACGAGCTGGCCACCCAGCCCGGCACCACCGACTGGGACTACCTGAGCCGGCTGGCGGCGGAGAACGACGTCCGGCTCTCCTTCGACCCGGACGGGAAGCTCGACTTCGCGCCGCTCGCTCCCGCCGCGGGCGCGCCCGCGGACACGACGCCCGCGCTGCGGAGCCCGTACGTCCTGGAGTTCGGGCACAACACGCTGCAGAGCCGGGTGGCGCTGACCTCCTCCGGCCAGGTCGGCCAGGTCACCGTGCGCGGCTGGGACATGCTGACGAAGCGGCCGCTGGCCGCGCCGGCGCCGGCGGGCACCACCGCGGACATCGTGGCGGACCTCACCCCGGCTCAGCTCACGGCACCCTTCGGGAAGGCCGGGCTGGATGCCACCCGCGTCCCCTACACGGCGCCTTCGGAGGTCACGCACGCCGCCCGGGCGCTGGCCGACGACGTGGCGGGTTCCTTCGCGGAGCTGGAGGTGGCGGTCACCGGCAATCCGGGGCTGATGCCGGGCCGGCCGGTCGCGGTGAAGGGCGCCGGGTTCCCGTTCGAGGGCAAGTACACGGCGACCGGGGTCCGTCACGTGTTCGCCTCCGGGCAGCCGTACGTCACCTGGCTGACGGTCTCCGGGCGCCAGTTCCGCTCGCTGTACGGGCTGGCCTCGGGCGGTACCGGAGCCGCCGAGCCCGCGACGCCGCTGCCGGGGGTGGCGGTCGCGCTGGTCACCAACGTCAAGGACCCGCTGGGGCTGGGCCGGGTACGGCTGCGCTTCCCCTGGCTCTCGGACACGTACGAGAGCGGCTGGTGCCGGGTCGCCCAGTTCGGCGGCACCGGTGGCGGCGGGCTGCTGCTGCCGGACGTCAACGACGAGGTGCTGTGCGCCTTCGACCGCGGCTCGCTGGAGCACCCGTACGTCCTGGCGGGGCTCTACAACGGGGTGGACAAGGCGACCCGCGAGCCCGACGGCGTCCCGGCCGTCGACCCGACGTCCGGGAAGGTCAACTGGCGTTCCCTGACGGCACGCAGCGGTCACACGGTGGAGCTGCTGGAGCGGACCGGGGCGGCCCGCGCGTCGAGCGGCATCCGGCTGACCACCGGCGACGGCGGCGTGACGGTCCAGCTGAACGAGGCGCGGACCACGCTGACGGTCAGCAGTGACGGGACGGTGACCATCCACGGGGCCCGTGGCGTCGAGGTGGACTCCGGCGGCGATCTGACGCTGTCGGCGCGGGGGGCGCTGAAGCTGAGCGCGGGCCGCGGACTGCACCTGAAGGCGGGGCTCGGCATGGACGTCAAGACCACGCTCGGCTTGGACGTGCAGACGCCGGGGCGGGTGGCGCTGCAGGCGGTCGGCAACGTCGGCATCACGGCGGCGACGGTGTCGCTGATCGGCGTCACGACGCGCAACGGGCTGCCGTTCTGAGCGCCCGCGTCCGCACCGGCGGCCCGGTGCGGGAAAGCGGTCCGCGACACGAGGAGATGAGGGGAACGAGCGGATGAGCGAGCACTTCGTCGGGGCCGGCTGGGCCTTCCCGATGCGGACCGACCCGGGCGGCGCCATCGCGCTGTCCCGGCGGGACCGTGAGGTGGAGGAGGCGATGCGCCTGGTCCTGGCGACGGCCCCCGGGGAGCGGCCGATGCGTCCCGAGTTCGGCTGCGCGGTGCACGACCTGGTCTTCGCGCCGGCCAACGACGCGACGGCCGGCCGCATCCGGTACGAGGTCCGCACGGCCCTGGACCGGTGGGAGCCACGGATCGAGGTGCGGGAGGTGACGGTGACCCCCGCACCGGACGACCCCGCCGTGCTGCACATCGACGTGCGGTACGCGGTGCGCGGCACCAACAACCCGCGCAGCCTCGTCTTCCCCTTCTACGTGATACCCGCCGAGGGCGGCGAGGCCGTGGACGGCGCCGCTGACGCGCCGGCCGCACCCGGCGGCCAGGCACCTCCCACCCGGTACCCCCAGGCCCACGGCGAAAGCGGACGACACTGATGGCCCTGCCCGCACCCCGGCTCGACGACCGGCACTTCCAGCAGTTCGTGGACGACGCGAAGCGCTACGTCCAGCAGCGCTGTCCCGAGTGGAGCGACCACAACGTCTCCGATCCGGGCGTCACCCTGATCGAGGCCGTGGCGCACATGGCCGACCAACTGGTCTACCGGCTGAACCGGGTGCCGGAGAAGAGCCACCTGGCCTTCCTGGACCTGCTCGGCATCACCCTCTTCCCGCCCTCGGCCGCCCGCGCCCCGGTGACGTTCTGGCTGGCCGCGCCGCAGCCGGAGCCCGTCGTCCTGCCCGCCGGGACCGAGGTCGCCACCGGACGCACGGAGACCGACGAGGCGGTGGTCTTCGCCACCGAGCGCGATCTGACCCTGGTGCCGTGCGCCCTGTCGTACCTGCTCTGCCAGGGCGCGGGGGCCGCGCCGGCGGACCGTTCGCAGGAGGTCCGGGCAGGCGTCGACGTACCGGTGTTCACCGAACTCCCGCAGCCCGGCGACCTGTTGCTGTTCGGGCTGTCGGCCGCGGTCCCCGGCTGCACGGCGGTGCTGCGGGTGGACAGCCGGGTCGACGGCGTGGGCGTGGACCCACGGCAGCCCCCGCTGGTGTGGGAGGCGTGGACACCGGACGGCTGGACGGAGTGCGAGGTCTCCTCCGACTCCACGGGCGGGCTGAACCGGCCGGGCGAGGTGGTGCTGCACCTGCCCGCCGGGCACACCCTGTCGCGGCTGGGCGGACTGGAGGCCGGATGGGTGCGGTGCCGGGTGACGGCTCCCCGGGCCGGGCAGCCGTTCTACACCTCCTCGCCGACCGTGCGGGACGCCGAGGCGTTCACCATCGGCGGCACGGTCACGGCCTCGCACGCCGAGTTCGTACGGGAGGAGCCGCTCGGGGAGGCCGAGGGCGTCCCGGGGCACCGGGTTCGCCTCGCGCGCGTACCGGTGGTGGGGGACGTCCTGCTGGAGGTCTCGGACGGGGAGGGCTGGCAGCGGTGGCGGGGGGTCCCGGACTTCTCCGCGTCCGGCCCCGGGGACCGGCACTTCACGCTGGACGCGACGACCGGGGAACTCGCCTTCGGCCCGACCGTACGCGAACCCGACGGCTCGCTGCGCCGGTTCGGGGCGGTCCCGGCCAAGGGCGCGGCCGTCCGGGCCACCCGGTACGCGGTGGGCGGCGGCCGCGGCGGGAACGTGGCGCGCGGGGCGATCCAGGTGCTGCGCAGCTCGATCCCGTACATCGCGCGGGTGGAGAACCGGGAGGCCGCCCGGGGCGGGGTCGACGGGGAGACCGTCGACGAGGCCCGGCTGCGGGCACCGATCGCGCTGCGGGCCCAGGAACGGGCGGTGACCGCGCGGGACTACGAGGAGCTGACCCGGCGGGCGGCCCCGGAGGCGGCCCGCATCCAGTGCCTCGCCGCGGGCACGGAGCCGCCCGCGGGGGCGGGGGCCGCCGGGGAGAACGCGGTCCGCGTGCTGGTCGTGCCGCAGGCCGTCACGGACCGGGGCGGCCGGCTGCGCTTCGAGCAGCTGGTCCCGGGCGACGAGCTGCTCTCCCGGATCACCGGCTTCCTCGACGAACGGCGGCCGCTGGGCACCCGGCTGGCGGTCGGCCCGCCGTTCTATCAGGGGGTGACGGTGGTGGCCACCGTGCACGGCTACCGGGCCGCCGGCGCGGACCTGGTGCGCGAGGACGCCCTCGACGCCCTGTACGCCTACCTGGATCCGCTGACGGGCGGCGCGGACGGCCGGGGCTGGCCGTTCGGCCGCTCGCTGCGGTCGGGAGAGGTCTTCGCGGCCCTCCAGCGGGTGCCCGGCGTGGAGCTGGTCGACGAGGTGCTGCTGCATCCGGCCGACCCGCTGACCGGGCGCCGCGGTGACGCCACCGACCGCGTCGACCTCGGACCGTCCGCGCTGCTCTTCCCCTTCGACCACCGCGTCCGCGTGATCGAGGCCCTGTGAGCGGCGCCGGCGCGAGCGCGCGCGGCGCGCTGGACGGGCTGGCGTCCCCGCATCCGCTGGGCCTCGCGCTGCCCGCCGTGTACGCGGACGACGACCTGGCCCAGCGGTTCGTCACGGGCCTGGACGCGATGCTGGCGCCCGTGTTCAACGTGCTCGACTGCCTGGAGGCGTACTTCGACCCCGCGCTCGCCCCGGCCGACTTCGTCGACTGGCTGGCCGACTGGGTCGGAGCGGAACTCGGCGGCGGCGAACCGGTGGAGGTGCGCAGGCACGCGGTGGCCACCGCCACCGCCCTGCACCGGCGGCGCGGCACCCGGCAGGGCCTGGCCGAGGCGGTGCGGCTGTGCTTCGGGGTCGCGCCCGAGATCACCGAGAGCGGGGGCGCGGCCTGGTCGGCCAAGCCTCTGGGGCCCTTCCCGGGCGCGCCGCGGGCGGCCCTGCACGTCACCGTCCGGCTGCCCGGCCCGGGGCCGGGCGACCGGCACCGGCTCACCGCGGTCGTCGCGGCCGCCCGGCCCGCGCACCTGCCGTTCACGACCGAGGTACGGGCCTCCGGCCCGCCGCCCGCCACGGCTCCGGCGGTTACACCGGCTCCGGCCGCTTCCTCCGGGACACCCGCCCCGGCCGCACCTGTTCCGCGCGCCGCACCCGCCCCGGCCACCCCGCCGGCTCCTGTCAGCCCGCCCACCGCACCTGTTCCGCCCGCTCGGCCTGTTCCGGAAGGGAACTGACCACCATGCCCGTATCCGGGACCACCGCCCCCTGCCCCGAGTGCGCCGCCCCGTCGCGTACGACGGGCCAGTCCTTCTGCGACTCGTGCGGCGCCTTCCTGCGCTGGGACACGGGGAGCGCCTCCGCCGCCCCGGCTCCCCGCGGGGAGGCGGACGCGTCCGAGTCGGCCACCGCCCCGCTCCCCGTGGTGCCGCCGGAGCCCGTACCCGCCGCCGACGACGACGCCGCGGACGCCGCGGACTGCGCCGTCACGGACACCGCCGCCGGGGAATCCGAGGCCGCCCGTGCCCTGCTGGTGCCGGTAC
>NZ_JBEOXU010000216.1:0-7900 GCF_040296725.1 Streptomyces sp. NPDC002044 | reverse complement strand
GCCGCGCCCGGCAGGGCCCCGGCCGCCGCGCCGGCCCGTTCCGCGCGGCCGTCCGGGGCCGCCGAGCGTGCCGGGCGCCGTGCTCCGGGCGGTGCCACGATGGTCGGAGAGACCGAAGGCGGGCGGTGTCATGAGCGCATCCGCACAGGCGCATCCGCGCCGGGGACTCTTCACCCGGCGCGACCGGGCCGTGATCGCGGCGGCCGCCATCTCCATGCTGCTGGTGCAGATGGACTGGTTCGCCCTCAACCTCATGCTCCCCGTCATCGCCCGCGACTTCGACACCCCCACCACGGACCTCCAGTGGCTGGTCAGCGGCTACATGCTCGCCCTCGGCGCCCTCATGATCACGGGCGGCCGGGCCGCCGACCTGCTCGGCCGGCGGCGCGTCCTCGTCGCCGGGCTGACCGGCTTCGGCGTCGTGTCCGTCGTGTGCGCCGCCGCCCAGAACACCGCGTGGCTGACCGCGGGCCGCGTCGTCCAGGGGTGCACGGCCGCGCTCATCTTCCCCGTCTCCGTCGCCGTGGTCACCGCCTACTTCCGCGACGCCCGCCAGGGCCGGGCCGTCGCCACGGTCCTCGCCTTCAGCGCCATCGGCACCGCCCTGGGCCCCTTCATCGGCGGCGCCTTCGCCGAACACGTCAGCTGGCGCGCGGTGTTCCTGCTGAACGTGCCCTTCTGCGCCGCCGCCGCCGTTCTCATGCTGCGCTACGTCCCCGAGACCCGGGACGAGGAGGCATCCGGGGGGCTGGACGTCCCCGGGGTCATCACGCTCGCGGCCGGGCTGAGCGCCGTCATGATCGGGGTGGACCAGGGCGAGCACTGGGGCTGGACCTCGCCCGCCACCCTGGCCTGCCTCGTCGGCGGCGCCGCGCTCCTGGCCGGGTTCGTCGGGCTGGAGCGGCGTACCGCCGAACCCCTCCTCGACCTCGGCCTGCTGCGCAACCGGCCCTTCGTCGTCATCACGCTGGCCGGCTCGCTGTCCAATGTCGTCTACTGCCTGGTCGCGGTCCTGTCCGCGCTCTACCTCCAGCAGGCGCGCGGGCTCTCCCCGCTCGAATCCGGGCTGGTGTTCCTGTCCCTGTCCGTCGGCGCCGGAGCCGCCAGCTACTGGTCGGGCCACCTCGCACTGCACCTGCGCCCCGAGTCGCTGATGGCCGCCGGGATGCTGCTGTGCGGCGTCAGTCTGCTCGCCCTCACCTGGGCCACCTCGCTCGCCCTCTACACGGCGGTCTTCGCCGTGGTGGGGCTCGGCGTGGGCCTCGGCTGGGCGCTGACCAACGTGGCCACCCAGTCCCACGTGCCCGCGAACCGGCTCGCCGCCGCCTCCGGCCTCGTCCTGACCTCGCTGGTGCTGCTCGGAGCCGTGGCCGTGGCCGTCGCCTCCACCGTGCTGGAGGTGATCAGCGGCTCGGCGGGCGCCGCGGCCTCCGACGGCCCCGCCATCGAGTCCGTCCTGCGGGTCGCCGCCCTGCTCTCGGTGCTCGGGGCGGCCGCCCTGGCGGTGCTCGTGCGCCGGGTCAGGGTCTGACGCGGCGGGCGGCCATCCGGCCCCGGCCCAGCTCGATGGCGAAGGTGACCTGCTGCTCCTCGGAGAGGACCCTCGGCTCGGCCTCTATGTCCTCCCGCTCGACGAAGACCGGCGTGGTCTCGCCGAGGGGAAGGATGAACCCGTAGCCCCGCTCGCGGTTGTACGACTGGACGAACCCTTTGACACGCGGTTCCATCGTGCACCTCCCGTGCCACGACCCTGGCGCACCGCCACCGGTACCGCCTTCCGGGCGACTCCGTACGGGTGACCGGCCCGGCGGAGCGCGGGTATCACCGGCGCTCCAGCACACCCCGTACGAAGGACGCCTGGCCGGCGTGCTGGAGGTCGTCGGCCAGCACGCTGACCAGGCGCGCGCCCAGCGTCACCGGGGGGTCCCAGCGCTCGTCGACCACCCGGTCCAGATCGGCGGCGGCCAGGCCGCGGACGAAGCCCAGGGTCTGTTCGTGCACCGCGTCGAAGTACCCCAGCAGCAGTTCCCCCGACTCGACCCGGACCGAGCCCGCCTGCCGGGCCGTGTGCCCGTACCCGGTGGACCCGGTGGGCAGCCCCAGCGCGAAGCGGGCGGCCCAGCCCTGGGACTGCCAGACCTGCTCCCGCTCGGCCGCTTCCGCCACGTGGTCGTCCTGGACCCGTGTCAGGTGCCAGACGAGCCAGGTGACCGAGTTCGCCGCCGGATCGACGCGCGCGGCGAGCCGCTCCGCCGAGAGTCCTTCGACGGCCTCGTGCACGATCTCGTGGATGCGTTCGAACCCGTCGGCGATGACGTCCGTAGCCTTCATGCGCCCCACCATGCAGTCCCTGCGCGCCGACCCGCCGCGAGCGACACGCCGCGGCCGGGTGGTACGGACCCGGCGGACCGGGTAGCAGCCGGGGGAGCGGCGCCGCACGCGCCCGTGAACCCGGCAGCGAAAGGGATGATCACGCATGGCCTTCACCCACGTACTCGCCGTCGCCCCGGTCCGGGAGATCGGGCCCGCGGTGGCCTGGTACGAACGGCTCCTGGGCAGGGCTCCCGATATGACGCCCATGCCGGGGCTCGCGGACTGGCACGTCTCGCCCGACGCCTGGGTGCAGGTCTTCGAGTCTCCCGATCACGCCGGGTCCGCCCTGGTCAACCTGGGCGTCGACGACCTGGACCGGGTCCTCGCCGAGCTGGCCGGCCGCGGACTCACCGCCGGGGAGGTCCGGCCGGGCTCCGGGCTGGTGCGGTTCGCCGCCCTCCACGACCCGGACGGGAACCGGATCACCCTGATCGAGAACCCGGTGTCCGGCCCGGACCCGGCCTGAGCCCCGGCCGCTCCGCCCGGAGGGACGTCAGACGTCGCCGTCGATCCCGGTGACGGCCGGGGGCCCCAGCGGTGCGTCCTTCTCGGAGAACCCCGACTGCTCCAGGGCGCCGGCCGTGAGACGTACGGCATCGGCCTCGGCGCCGGCCCGGTCGTGGGCCTCGACTTCGAGGCGGACGGAGAACGTGCCGTCGTCGTGGAGCGTCAGCAGGTTCAGGTCTTCCGTCTCGCTCAGGTCGGTGTGGTGCGCGGCCAGCCTCCGCACCAGTTCCGAGCGTGTCGCATCGCTGATGTCCGTCAGGAACGTGCCGGGCACGGTGATGACGTAGGTGGTCACTGCTGCCTCCTCGTAGTGGCTGGCAAAGGCGGGATCGCCTCGTTCTGGGATGCCCCGGAGTCGCGCTTCGAATCCCCCCGGATGATCGCCCGGGTCCTCCTTCCCCGTGGCGCTGCCACGCGGTGGGGGTGTTTCCTGACCCCTCGGCGCGGGATTCCGCCGTCCGTCAGGTGGTCGCGGCGGTCTCGACCGTCTTCGCGGCCGGGGCCGTGTGCCGGGATCCGGCGGCCACCGTCCCGTGCGCGCCCCGCAGTCCGAGCCAGCTGATCAGCGCGACCAGGGCGAAGGCCGCGGCCCCGATGCCGAAGGTGAGGGTGAACCCGGATTCGGCGGGCAGCGGGGGAACGCCCGCCGGCAGGTGTGCGATCGTCCGGGAGGCCAGGATCGTCGTCACGACGGCGCTGCCGATCGCGCTGCCCGTGGAGCGGGAGATCGAGTTGATGCCGTTGGCGATCCCGCTCTGGTGGTGCGGGACGCTGGCCATGATCACGGCGGGCATGGCGGCGTAGCCGAAGCTGACGGCCGCGCCGACGACGAGGCCGGCCCCGATCACCGAGGCGCTGTGCCGGTGGTCCAGGGCGAGCCAGGCGAAGCCGACGGTCCCGAGCGCCGCCGCGAGCGCCAGGGCCACGCGCGGACCCCGGTGGCGTACGAGCCGGCCTCCGATGGGCGAGGCGAGCAGCGAGACGATGGCTCCGGGCAGCAGGAACTGGACCGAGGCGCGCAGGATCGAGGCGTCGAAGCCGTAGCCGGTGAGGGCCTCGGGCATCTGGACCAGGTAGGAGACGCCCAGGAAGTTCGCGAACATGCCGAAGCCGACGAGGACGCCGGCCAGGTTCGCCATCAGCACCGGGCGGTGGACGAACATCCGCATGTCCACGAGCGGTTCGCGGACCTTGAGTTCGGTCAGCACCCAGACGGCGGTCATCACGGCGGCGCCGGCGAAGCCGCCCAGCGTACGGCCGGAGGCCCAGCCCCACTCGTGGCCCTGGGAGATCGGCAGCAGGAGGAGCAGCAGGGCGGCGCCGAGGGTCAGGGCGCCCAGGAAGTCGGTCCGGCCGCCGGTCTTGTGCCGGGTGGCCGGGACCAGGAAGACGACCGCGAGCAGCGCGAGGGCCGCGAAGCCGGTGGCCATCCAGAACGCGTCGCGGTAGTCCGCGTCGGCCCCGGAGGTGAGCAGCCCGGTGGCGACGAGCGCCAGCCCGCTGCCGAAGGCGAGCGTGCCGCTGACCAGGGCCATGGCGCCGGGCAGCTTCTGCGGCCGGACCTCTTCCCGCAGAACGGACAGGGCCAGCGGGAAGATCGCGGTGGCCGCCCCCTGGAGCACCCGGCCCAGGATCAGCAGCGGCAGCGAGGAGGCGAGGGCCGACACGACGGAACCGGCGACCATGACGCCGAGCACGGCGACCAGGGTCGGCTTCTTGCCGTGCTGGTCGCCGAAGCGGCCCAGGAGCGGGGTGAAGACCGCCGCGGACAGGAGGGTGGCGGTGGTCACCCAGCTCACGTTGGCGGTGGAGGTGCCGAGGTCGTTGCGGATGAGGCCCAGGATGGGGACGGGCAGGGTCTGCATCATCGACACGACCATGGCGGCCAGGCTCAGGGCGAAGACGATGACCGTCTCGTTCCGGTGCCCGGAGTCCGGTGCGGCGGCGGGGGAGGGGGTGCTCATGGCGGGCGGGACCTCTTAGGGCTTCGAGTGCTTCAGATCGCAGATGTTTGATGTCTTCAAGTAACTCGGCCGACGGTAGACGTCGATAGTTAAGGTGGTCAAGTAAACAATTGATAATGTCAATGATCCTGAGTACCCTCCAGACATGAGCCACCCCGCCCCGTACGCGCCCTCCAAGCTCGAACTGCTGGAGCTCCTCGCCGCCATCGGAACCGCCCAGTGGCGCGACTTCGCCGCGGCCGCGGCCCGTCACGGCCTCACCTCCACCCAGGCCAAGGTCCTCGCCCAGCTCGACGGCCCCCTGCCGATGCGCGGTCTCGCCGCACTGCTGGTCTGCGACGCCTCGAACGTCACCGGGATCGTCGACCGCCTGGAGGCCCGCGAGCTGGTGCGCCGCGAGCCGGCCCCCACCGATCGCCGCGTCAAGAACGTCGTCGCCACCGACGAGGGCCGCGAGATCATCCGCCGCGTACGGGAGGAGATGCAGACGACGCGCGGGGCGCTCGACACGCTCGACGCGGCCGAGAGCGCGACGCTCTACGCCCTGCTGGAGCGCCTGCGCCCCACCATGGAGCGGGACGCCTGACCTCCTGGCCCCGCACCGCCGCCCGATAGGGTCGGCGCCATGAACAGCGGCAGCGGGCTCCGGATCCTGAGGGCGGCCGGCCGTACGGCCGCCGCCTGGAAGAACGGCGGCGGAGTCACCCGGGAGATCGCGGTGCGCCCCGAGGGCGCCGGCGCCGGCGACTTCACCTGGCGGGTGAGTCTGGCCGACGTCGCCGCCGACGGGCCGTTCTCGGCCTTCCCCGGCGTCGACCGCACCCTCACCCTCGCCGAAGGCGCCGGCATGGACCTCGACGTGGGCGGCGTGCGCCGCCTCGTGGACGAGCGGTTCCTGCCGCAGGACTTCGCCGGGGACCAGGACACCGGGTGCACGCTGCTCTCCGGCCCGGTCGTCAACTTCAACGTGATGTACCGCAGGGACGCCGTACGGGCGCGGACCGCCGTCGTACGGGGCTGGCTCGCCCTCACCGTTCACCCGGGTGAGACGCTCCTGCTGGTGGCCCTGGACGGACCGGCCGCGCTGGAGCGGTCCGGCGGGCCCGGCGCCGCCGAGGACCTGCAACCGTACGACGCCGCCCTGCTGGCGGGCCCGTCCGACTGCCTGCTCCGCGCGGCCGGGCACACCGCGGTGGTGTGCTTCGGGCCGCCCGTCACCGCGGCCGGCTAGCCCGCTCCGGTCCTACGGAGGGCCGCCCGGCCGGTCCGCCCTCCGTACCACCGGATGGCGCGGCGTCAGCGGATGCCGAGCTTCACCCACTTCGCGGCGCTGGGAACCCCCTTCGCGTCGAGCAGGAACAGCATGTAGTACCCGGGCGGGGCGTCGGCCGCCGTCGCGGGGGCCCTGAGCCCGATCGTCGTGCCACGGGTGCCGGTGCGGCGGAGCTCCAGGTGGCGCTGGCTGGTGTTCACCGAGTGCGTCACCGTCGACGGGGCCAGCAGCACGGCCCGCGCCACGTTCCCCGGGGTGGAGCTGACCACCTCGAAGGACTGGTCGTGGCCGAGCTCGCGCGCCGGGACCCGGTCGAGGGCCGGGCGGCCGCCCCGGTGCAGGTAGGCGGGCTCGTACAGCTCGATGCTGCCGTCCATCGCGTCGTCGATGTCGGGGTCGTTGGCGATCTGCTGGAGCTCGTCGCCGGTGACCATGACCCGGCCGTCCGGCATCACCAGGGCGTTGGAGTGGTAGCCGCGCGGCAGCCGCTGCGCCGGCCCGAGCCGCCACCGCCCGCCCGCGTCCCGCAGTTCGACCTGCCGGTACTTGGGATCGGCCCGGGGGTTGAAGGGGCCGTGGCCGTAGTCCCGGGTGTCCAGGGCGCCGTTGACGGTGAGCAGCGTCCCGTCCGGCAGGATCAGCGTGTCGTCCTGGGTGCGCCCGAACGCCCGCGGCTCTTCGGTCGTCCAGCGCCCGCCCGACAGCCGGTAGGTGAACGGGTCGCGCGGGTCGCCCCCGAGGACCAGCACCGAGTCCGGGCCGCGGAAACCGGCCGGCAGCGGCACGGCCGATCCGTACCCCCGGAAGTCGGCCGGCCGCCGGGGCAGGTCGGTGCGCACCTCCTTGACCGGGTCGAACAGCCACTGCTGGTCGGCGTCGCGCCCCAGACCGTAGATCATCCCGTCGCGCAGCGAGAACAGGTGCGGGTAGTCGTTGCGGAACGGCGCGTCGGTACGGAGCCGCTCGGCGGAGAGGTCCACCGGGATGTCGAACGGCCGCCAGGGGACGGGGTGCCCGAGGGCGGGGAAGCGTTCCACCACCGGGGTCGCAGTGCCCGTACCGCGTTCGGACTGGCCGGACATGATGATCTGGCGGCCGTCGGCGGCGGTCACGGCCGAGGGGTACCAGCGGCCGACGGCCATGTCCCGGTTGCGGTACCAGTTCTCGGTCCACGGGTCGAAGACGAACGAGAGCTTCGCCCCGCTGCCGCCCTTCCCGCCGACGTTGCCGCCGAAGACCCCGACCATGCCGTTGGGGAGGTAGGCGTGCCCGGCGCAGAAGAACGGCGCGGGTCGTGGGGCGTAGCCGCCGTCGGGCATCAGGACGACGGGCGGCGCGACCTTCTTGAAGGCGTCCGCGCCGGTGCCCCTGGCCGGGTCCCAGAGGTAGCCGCGGCCGGCGTTCGTCCGGCCCACGGTGCTGGTGGGGCCGGTCTCCTTCGTGGGGTCGGCCTCCACCCGCTCGAAGGAGAACAGCAGCACCTTGCCGGTGGGCAGCTGGGCCACGTGGACCCCGAAGTCGGGTGAGGGGAAGAACCGCGTGAACCGGCCGTACTCCGCCGCCGCGAAAGCCTCGTTCGCCGTGAGCTGGGACTCCCGGTGCGCGGCCAGGCTCGCCGTGCGCTTCGCCTGCGGATAGCCCTGGGTCCCCTTGACCGCCTCCCGCAGCCGTGCGTGCGTGCGGGCGTGCTCCGCGCCGAGGACGGCGGCCTCGTCGGCCCTCGGCGCGGGTGGTGCGCCCTCGGCGCGGAGCGCGGGGTGCCCGTCGGGGGCGGGCCCCTCGT
>NZ_JBEOXU010000215.1:0-8028 GCF_040296725.1 Streptomyces sp. NPDC002044 | reverse complement strand
GTACGGGATCCCGCCCGGGCTAAGCGGCGTCCCGCCCCCGGCACCACCCTGCTGCTCGGCCTCGGCGCCGCCGCGGCCGAACTCGCCTCCCTGCGCCCCGGGGACCCCGTCGCCGTAGCGGCCTGCGCCGTGCCCGGCCCGGGCCCGGCCCCGGTCGACGCGGTGGGCGGCCGGGAGCCGCTCGTCGTGGCCGGGGTCCCGCAGGACCACGACGGCGAGCCGAACAACGCCGCCGCACCGCGCACCGCGGTCGGCCTCTCGCGCGACGGGCGCCGCCTGCGCCTCCTCACGGTGGACGGCCGCCAGCGCGACAGCGGCGGCCTCACCCTGACCGCGCTGGGCCGGCTGATGCACCGCGCCGGCGCCCACGAGGCCCTCAACCTCGACGGCGGCGGCTCCTCCACCCTCCTCGCGGCCATCAGCGGAGTCACGGCCCCGGTCCTGGAGAACTCCCCCTCGGACGGCCGCCCCCGCCCGGTGCCCAACGGCCTCGTCCTCACCGCCCCCGAAGGCCCCGGCCGGACCACCGCCTTCCGGGTCGACGCCCCCGGCGGCGCCAGGGTCTTCCCCGGCCTGACCCGCACCCTCACCGCCACCGGCCACGACGCCGCGCTCGGACCGGCCCCGGGCCGGCCCCGGTGGTCCGCCACGGCGGGCTCGATCGGGGCGGACGGTGCGCTCCGTGCTCCGCGCGCCGGGGGCGTCACCGCGTACGCCCGGCTCGGCCCGGCCCGCGGCACGCTCCGCCTCGACGTGCTCGGCCCGTTGGCCCGGCTGCGCGCGGTCCCGGCCCGGATCGGCCTGGCGGAGGCGGGCGAGAGCGCCGGGTTCGTGCTGACCGGCTACGACGCCCAGGGCGCGGCCGCCCCCGTCGAACCCCGGGACGTGACCCTGCGGTTCGACCGCTCGCGGTGGCGCGTCACCGCCGGCGCCGGGGGCGGCTTCACCGTCACCGCCCTCGTCCCGCGGGCCGCCGGGCGGCTGCGGGCCACCGTCCGGGCGACCGGGGCCACCGCCGAACTGGCCCTCGGCGTCGGCCTGGTCACCCGCGAGCTCGCCGGGCTGGAGGACGCCGCCGCCTGGACCGGCCCGGGCGCGGCGCCGGCCGAGGGCCACCCGGGCCCCGGGCTCGCCCTGCGACTCCCGCCGGGCGCTCCTTCGGCTCCGGGCGCCCCGTCGGCCCCCGGCGCTCCGGTGGCTTTCGGTGCCGCGGCGGCCCCGCCACGGCCGCTGGCCGTGCCCGAGCCGGCCCGGGCGTTGACGCGGTGGGTCGGCGGCGACGGCTCCGGCGCCCGGCCCGCCGTGGAGCTGGCCGACGCGGACGGGACCGCCGTCACGCTGCGCGGACCCGTCGTGGACTGGACCGGCTGGCGGGAGATCACCCTGCCGCTGCCCGCCGCACCGCAGCGGCCGCTCACCGTCACCGGGTTCTCGGCCTCCGCCGGGACCCGCCCGGGCCGGCTGCTGCTGGACACCCTGGCCGCCCGGACCCCGCTCACGGGCCCGGCGGCTCCCGCCCCGGACCGGCCGGACCCGGTGGTGGCCACGGGCGCCGAGGTCCGCGCCCGGCCGTGGCGGTTCGCCGTCGCCCCCGGCGCGGGGCACCCCCGGACGGCCGGAGCGGACCTGGTGGTGACGGGCGCCGAGCAGCGGCCGTTCCTGCACCGCGGCGTACGGTTCCTGCCGCTCGACACCACCCGCCGTACCCTGGCCGGGGGCGGACTGGACCGCGTACGGGCCCTGCGGGAAGCGCTGTCGGCCGCCGCCGGGGATCCGGGCACGGGAGCGCTGGCGGTGGTACGCCGGCATGCCGCCCGCACCGTGGACCGCAAGGAGGAGGCCCTCCTGACGCGCCACCTCGCGGAGTTCCGGCGCACCACCGGGAAGGGGGCGGCGGTGATCACCGTCGGCGCCCAGCGGTTCGCCGCCGGACGGTCCGAGGGCGTGCTCGAGCTCGCGGCGGCCCGTACCGGCTGGACCCTGGTGGGCGCCGACGCCTTCCCGGGCCCGGGCCGCGACTGGCTCTCCGTACGGCCGACCGGCCCGCTGCCCCGGACCGGACGGGCGCCAGGGCCGCCCTGAACCGCCACCGCCACCGCTACCGTCGCCATCGCCGTGGCTACAGCGGGACGAGGGTGACCTCGGTGGCCTTCACGCTCGTCCACACCTCGACGCCGTCGGCGATGCCCAGCTCGGCGGCGGCCTCCGGGGTGATCTCCGCGACCAGGTCGGGTGCCCCGGCGGAGGAGACCAGGACGCGCAGCCGGCTGCCGACCGCGGTGACCTCGCGCACGGTGCCCCGCCAGACGTTGCGGGGACTGCCGCCCGGCCGGTCCCGGTGCACGGAGACGGCCTCCGGGGCGATGATCGCCAGCGCCGGCGACCCCTCAGGCAGTGCCTCGGCGACGACGAGGCGGCCCCCGCCGGCGAGGACGAGGCCACCGGCCGAGGCGCTGCCGGGCCAGGCGTTGCGCCCCAGCATCCGGGCCACCCAGGGGGAACGCGGGTGCCGGGTCACCTCGGCGGGCGGCGCGTCCTGCAGGGTCCGCCCGTCGGCGAGTACGAGGACCCGGTCGGCCAGCGACACGGCCTCCACGGGATCGTGCGTGACGATCAGGCAGACACCGCCGAAGCCCGCCAAGTGTGTGCGCAGGGTGTGCCGGACGTGGGCCCGCGTCGTCTGGTCGAGGGCGGCGAGCGGCTCGTCCAGGAGCAGCAGCCGGGGCCGGGCCGCGAGTGCCCGGGCGAGGGCGACGCGCTGGGCCTGCCCGCCGGACAACTGCGCGGGCCTGCGGTGGGCCAGGTGTCCGACCCCGAGCCGGTCCAGCCAGGTCTGGGCCTCGCGGCGGGCGTCGGCGCGCGGCACCCGGCGGGCGCGGAGCCCGTACGCGGTGTTCGCGAGGGCGCTCAGGTGCGGGAACAGCGCGCCGTCCTGCGGTACCCAGGCGACCTGGCGCCGGTGCGGGGGCAGCGCGGTGACGTCCGTACCGCCGAGGACGAGGTCGGCGTGGGCCCGCGGCGTCAGGCCGAGCAGGGCCCGCAGCAGCGTGGTCTTGCCGGCGCCGTTCTCGCCGACGACGGCGATGGTGGTGCCCGGCGCGGCGTCGAGCGTGAGGTCGTTGAAGCCGGTGACCGTGGCGTGCAGGGGCCAGCGGCCGCCGCCGTCACCGGGCGCGCCCCCGGCGGGCTCCGCGGCCTCGCCCGCACGAACCGGGGGCGGGGTCTCCTCGGCTGGCTTCGGCGTCTCGGCGGCGCCGCGGGCGACCGGGGTGCCCGTCCAGCGGCCGCGCAGCGCGACCAGGACGGCCATGGCGATGGCGAGGAGCAGCAGCGAGACGGAGGTCGCCGCCTCCGGCTGGTCCTGGAGCAGCAGGTACACCTGGAGCGGGAGGGTCTGGGTGGTGCCCGGCAGGTTCCCCGCGAAGGTGATGGTCGCGCCGAACTCGCCCAGCGCGCGGGCCCAGGTGAGCGCGGCGCCCGCGATCAGACCCGGGGCCACCATGGGCAGCGTGACGGTGAAGAACACCCGGACCGGCGGGGCGCCGAGGGAGGCGGCGGTCTCCTCGTAGCTCTGCTTCAGGCCGCCGAGGGCGCCCTCCAGGCTGATGACGAGGAACGGCATCGCGACAAAGGTCGCGGCGACGACGGCGCCCGAGGTGTGGAACGGCAGGGTGATCCCGAAGCCGTCTTCCAGCCAGGGCCCCAGCAGCCCGCGGCGGCCGAAGCCCAGCAGCAGGGCGACACCGCCCACGGTCGGCGGCAGCACCATCGGGAGCAGCACGAGCGAGCGGATGAGGGGCTTGCCCCTGAAGTCGACCCGCGCCAGCAGCCAGGCGAGCGGCACCCCGAGGAGGAGGGAGAGACCGAGGGCCCACAGAGAGACCAGCAGCGACAGCTTCAGGGCCTCGACCACGCCGGGGCTGCTGAGATGGGTGGCGACGTCGCCCCACTGGGTGCGGGTCAGGATGCCGATCAGGGGCAGCAGCAGGAACCCGACGGCGAGCAGCGCGGGCAGCGCCAGGGCCACGGGGGGTCGGGTGCGGGTGCGGAGTCTGCTCATGAGGGGTTCCTGGCTGGGGGTTTCGGCGGCGTGTGAAGCGTACGGCGGCCGGCCCCGCCCGGACGTGCCGGGAGGGGCCGCCCGTCCCCCCGGACCGGGCGGCCCCTTCCGCCCCCGCCGACGGCGCGGAGCCCGCGTGGCCCCACGGTGAGGACAGGACGGCGGCGTTCGGTGCGCGACCGGTGCGGTGATCGCCTACGGCTTCTGGAAGCCCGCGTCCTGGAGGATCTTCTGCGCCTCGGGGCCGCTGAGCCAGGCCACGAACGCGGTGGCGGCCGCGGCGTTCTTCGACTGCTTCAGCGCGGCGGCCGGGTAGGAGGCCACCGCGTTCTGGCCGTCCGGGATCTCCACGGCGACCACCTTGTCGCCGGACTTGGCGGAGTCCGTCCGGTAGACGAGGCCGGCGTCGGCCTCGCCCAGCTCGACCTTGCTCAGCACCGCGCGGACGTTGGGCTCCTGGGAGACGGGCTTCACCGTGACGGCCTGCTTGTCCAGGATCTCCTTGCTGTAGCGCCCGACGGGGACCTCGGGCGCGGCGAGCACGACCTTGATCTTGGAGTCGGCGAGGTCCTTCAGCTCGTCGATCTTGAACGGGTTGCCCTGGCCCGCGGCGATGACGAGGCGGTTCTTCGCGACGACCGTGGCGGTGCCGGTCTCCGCCCTGAGGCCGTCCATGGTCTTGGTGTCGGCGGTCACCAGCGCGTCGGCGGGGGCGCCCTGCTTCACCTGCGCGGCGAGCTCCTGCGAACCGGCGAAGGAGAAGGTGACCTTCGTGCCCGGGTGGGCCTTCTCGTAGGCGGCGCCCGCGGTCTTGAACACGTCGGTGAGGGAGGACGCGGCGAGGACCGTCAGGTTCGCGGCCTGGGGCTCGGCGGAGGCCGTGCCGGAGCCCGAGGTGCTCGGGGAGGAGTCGGCGGCGGGCTTCCCGTCGCCGCCGCCGCAGGCGGCCAGCGGGACGAGCAGGGCGCCGGTCAGCGCGGCGGTGGCGGCGCGGCGGCGGGTCAGGTTCAGGGTCGGGGACATGGCTGGTGCTCCTCGGTCGGGTCGGCGGCCGGCCGGGTGCCGGTACCGCGCGGTGGTGACCCCGCGCCGGTGACGGCGGAGCGGGTGGGGACGGGGTGGGGACGTACGGGGTGGGGAGGCG
The DNA here is from genome assembly GCF_040296725.1 of Streptomyces sp. NPDC002044. Lineage (NCBI taxonomy): Bacteria > Bacillati > Actinomycetota > Actinomycetes > Kitasatosporales > Streptomycetaceae > Streptomyces > Streptomyces sp. NPDC002044. The sequence goes on along the minus strand of NZ_JBEOXU010000215.1, from coordinate 2,824 downwards.
TGGGGCGGTGTCGCGTTCCGGCCGCGGCCGTCGCCGCGGGGTGAGCCGGTGTCGGGCCGGTGTCCGGGTTCAGACGCGGTCGATGTGCACGCTGGTGGACTTCACGCGGGCGGTGGCCCGCATGCCGACCTCCAGTCCGAGCTCCTCGACCGCCTCACGGGTGAGCAGCGAGACCAGCCGGTGGGGACCCGCCTGGATCTCGACCTGGGCGGCGACGTCGCCGAACGTGACGGCCGTGACGATGCCCGGGAAGGCGTTGCGCGCGGAGGTGTACGGCTCGCCGTCCTCGGTGTGGGCGCCCTGCCCGACCTCCACGGAGAAGGCGGCCAGGGCGCGGCCGTTGATCAGGCGTCGGCCGCCCTCGTCACGATGGGTCGCGACCCGGCCGGCGTCGGCCCAGCGGCGAGCCGTGTCGGGGCTGACGCCGAGCAGGCGTGCCGCCTGGCCGATGGTGTAGGACTGCATGTGCGACAAGGTAGGTGCTCATATGCCGCACGTGCAATTCTCTTGGGTGCATATCCATGGTAGGTGCCATGTCTCTTGTCGCATCCGCCAAGACTCGTTCCGGCTTCCGCGGGCCCGCTCGCTAGAGTCATGGCATGGCTGAAGAGGTAACGGCGACGGGCACGGTGCGGGTCGACGCGTGGATCTGGTCCGTACGGCTGACGAAGACCCGGTCCACCGCCGCGACCGCCTGCAGGGCGGGCCACGTGAGGGTCAACGGGGAGCGCGCCAAGCCGGCGCAGCCGGTGCGCGCGGGTGACGAGGTGCGGCTCTTCCATGCGGGGCGCGAGCGGATCGTCGTGGTCCGGCGCCCGGTGGCCAAGCGGGTGGGCCCCCCGGTCGCGGCGGAGTGCTTCATCGACAACAGCCCGCCGCCGCCCACGCGCGTCGAGGCGGCCGTGGTCGGCATCCGCGACCGGGGTGCGGGTCGCCCGACGAAGCGCGAGCGCCGCGACATCGAGACCCTGCGCGGCCGCTGACGGCTCCGGCGGCCGGTTTCCCGGGGTGCGGGCGTGCGGGGAGCCTCCGTGCGCCTTGATTCGAGCATGTGTTCGAGAAAGGGCTAGGCTGGAGGCATGCACGCGGTCCAGGGCCTCCAGGGCTCCCTCTTCGACCAGGGCGACGAGATCCTGCTCGGTCCGCTCGGCGGCGTCCGGCGGACCCCGCTCGGCGCCGGGGCCTGGGTCGATCACCTGACCGGCTGGCTGACCGGAGCCGACCTGCTGTTCGAGCGGCTGGCGGCCGACGTGCCCTGGCGGGCCGAGCGGCGGCGGATGTACGAGCGGGACGTGGCCGTACCCCGGCTGCTCGCCTTCTACGGCGACGGCGAGGCCCTCCCGCACCCCGCCCTCGCCGATGCCCGCGAGGCGCTGAGCCTGCACTACGCGGACGAGCTCGGCGAGGGGTTCACCACCGCCGGACTGTGCCTCTACCGCGACGGACGCGACAGCGTGTCCTGGCACGGCGACCGGACCGGCCGCTCCTCCACCGAGGACACCATGGTCGCCATCGTCTCCGTCGGGGACCCGCGCGACCTCGTCCTGCGCCCCCGCGACGGTGGCGCCACGCTGTTGCGGCTGCCCCTCGGGCACGGTGACCTCGTCGTCATGGGCGGCTCCTGTCAGCGGACCATGGAGCACGCGGTGCCCAAGTCGGCTCGGGCCGTGGGACCCCGGATCAGCGTGCAGTTCCGCACCCGCGGAGGCCGCTGACCGGGGCCCCGCGCAGCCGTTCCGGCCCGCCGCCGGACGTCAGCCCCCAAGCCGATTTCATCCGTTCGGCTGAACGGCCAATCCGCCGGGCCCGCGGCGCCGAAGACCAGGTGTGAGCATCAACCGCAGCACCGACGAGCAGGGCGCACCGGCGCCCTCGCTCATGGACGCCCCGACCGGTACGGGGCCGCTGCGCGCACTGATCGGGCGCCTGACCGCCGTACCGGGCGGTCAGGGCGCGACAGCCGGATTCGGGCCCGGCTGGAGTCGCCGGGGTCACCTCGCCGTGGTCGGGGCCTCTGCGCCGGCCTCGATCGCGGCGGGGTGCCTCGGCCGGCGGCCGGACACCCCCGGCGGCCGAGAGGCGACGGCCTCCCGCGGCGCGATACGACGTGCCGTACCCGGCCCGCCCGCCGCGGTGGCGCTCCGCGGCGCGGTGCGGGTCCGGGAGTGTGACCGGGGACGCGACCGGGTCATACCCGGCGGCGCGAGCGGCCCGCCCGAGGCCCCCGTGCCCGTCACCGTCACCGGCTGAACCGGACCTCTTTCCTTTCCTGCCCCATGACATCCGTACGTACAGGCATGCGTCCATTCGTCATGCCCAGCGAGCAACTCCCAAGGAGTACAGCCATCATGAACGCTCTTCACTTCCGCCGTACCGCCGTAGCCGTGGCCGCCGCGGCCGTCCTTCCCTTCAGCCTCGCGGCGTGCTCGGAGTCGGGCAAGGACTCCGCGGCGGGTTCCACCGCGAGCACGGACAGCTCCGCTTCGCAGCCGGCCACCCCGGACGCCTCGATGGCGATGGACAAGCCCTTCGGTCCGGCCTGTGCGGGCGTGCCCGCCGACGGCGCGGGTTCGTTCGACGGGATGGCCAAGGACCCGGTGGCGACGGCGGCTTCGAACAACCCGGCGCTGTCGACGCTGGTGACCGCGGTGAAGCAGGCGGGTCTGGTCGACACCCTGAACAACGCCAAGGACATCACGGTGTTCGCGCCGACCAACGACGCCTTCGCGAAGATCCCGAAGGCCGACCTGGACAAGGTCCTGGCCGACAAGGCCACCCTGACGAAGATCCTCACCTACCACGTCGTGGGTGAGAAGCTGACCCC
>NZ_JBEOXU010000214.1:0-8087 GCF_040296725.1 Streptomyces sp. NPDC002044 | reverse complement strand
AAGCCGCCCGCCACCACGATCTTCGCGGAGGTGGTGGAGCGAGGAGCCGCTCCGCCGCTAGAGCTTGCGAAGTCCACTGAGCACCCTTTCGAGCAAAGTCACGTCCGGCGTGCCGCCGGCCTCTCCGTTGCCCGGCTGGTGGATGGCCACCATTCCGGCCTCCGCCAGGTCGGCGACGAGGATCCGGGCGACACCGAGCGGCATCGACAGCAGTGCAGAGACCTCCGCGACCGACTTGACCTCTCGGCACAGGGTGCAGATGCGCTGGTGCTCGGGGAGCAGGCCGGAGAGGTGCATCGGATCGGCGGTGGTGCTGACCAGCGCCTCTATGGCGAGCTGGTAGCGGGGCCGGGTCCGGCCGCCGGTCATCGCGTACGGACGCACCAGCGGCTGGTCGCCTTCCGAGTACGAATCTCCGTACGCATCGGGGTAGGCGGGGGGCGGGGTCATTGATCCTCCGGGCTGGACAGCAGTGGTCAGCGTGCCGTCTGACGGGGCGGCCGGTGGGGGGACGGTATGACGGCCTGTCGGGGGTACTGGGTTCCGGGGCGCGGGCCCCGGTCTCCCGGCCGGAAGTACCGTCCGGCCGGGAGGGGAGAAGTCAGATGAGCAGGCTTCCCTGAAGCTCGGCGCGCAGGTCCGGAGTGAGGACACTGCCCGCGCGGTCCACGAGGAGGGCCATTTCGTAGCCCACGAGGCCGATGTCGCACTCGGGGTGCGCGAGAACGGCCAGCGAGGATCCGTCCGAGACGGACATGAGGAAGAGGAATCCCCGGTCCATCTCGACCACGGTCTGGTTGACGGCGCCGCCTTCGAAGATGCGGGAGGCGCCGGCGGTGAGGGAGGTCAGACCGGAGGCCACGGCCGCCAGCTGGTCGGCGCGGTCGCGCGGGAATCCTTCGGACATGGCCAGAAGGAGTCCGTCGGCGGAGACCACCACGGTGTGGGACACCCCGGGGGTGTTGTCCACGAAGTTGGTGATCAACCAGTTCAGGTTCTGTGCCGCCTGGCTCATCGAACTCAACTAACGCTCCTGCTGATAAGTGGGGTCGATGTGGTGACTGCCGGTCGCCGGACCGCTCGTGCCGGCTTGACGGCCCTGCTGGATACCGCGTCGGAGGTTGGTCAGACGCCCCCGGACGTCGTCCGGGGACCGGGAGACCTGCGGGCCGGCCTGCTCCTCCGCCTGCTGCTGCGCCGTGCCGGCCACGAGGTTCGCCCGTGGGACCCGGCGGGGCAGCCCCGAGGTCGTGATGCCGCCGGCGGCGGGCTGGCGCACGCGCTCGGCCTGCCGCATCAGCTCGTCGTTCGGCGAGGAACGCCAGCTGACCGTCGGCATCGCGCCGGTGGCCGCCGCGGCGGACTCGGCCGCCTGCTCCTGGCCGCGCTGCGGCAGCTGCTGCTGCTGCTGCGCAGCGGGCGCCGGGGCGGACTGCTGCGGCTGCTGCGGTACGCCCGGTCCCTGCGCGGGGGGCTGCTGCCCCTCCTCGCGGAACCAGTTCGACTCCAGCGTGTCGAAGATCGGGCTGCGCGCCTCCCGGGCGCCGGGCGCCGGCGGCAGCGCCTCGGGCCGGGGGACCGGCGGCAGGCCGGGAGCCTCCGGGCGCCGGGGCGGTACGGGCGCGTAGTCCGCGCCGTGCTGCGGAGCCTGCGGCTGCTGGTACTGCTGCGGGGCCTGGGGCTGCAGCGGGGCCTGGGGGGCGAAGCCGCCGACACCGGGACCGCCCGGCCGCTGGGGCTGGTACCCCGGGCGGGCGAACTGGCCGGTGGAGGACGGGTCCGCGGGTCCGCGCAGCTCCGGGCGCTCGAACTGGCCGGTGGAGGACGGGTCCAGGGGACCGCGTACGTCCGGGCGCTCGAACTGTCCCGTGGTGCTGCCCGGGCCGTCGCCCTGGGGCATCGGGGCGTTGAAGTCCGGGCGGGCGAACTCGGAGGTCGAGCCGGGGCCCGACAGCTCGTCGTGGCCGCGCGCCGGCTCGGCGCCCCAGCTGGTGGTCTGCGGACCGGGAAGCTCCGGACGCGGGGCACCGCCGCGCGGCGGCAACTGCGGCCGGGGGCCGCGCGAAGCCGGAGCGGCGGGCTGCTGGGGCTGCTGCTGCGCGGGCTGGGCCGCCGGCTGCGGCGGCTGGGGCCGCTGGAAGCCGTTGCCCTGGGGGAACCCGGCGGGACCGCCGTTGGCCGGGGGCGGGGACACCGGACGGGCCTGCGGGCCGCCCGAGAGGCCGCCGCCGGCGAAGCCGCCCGCGGGAGCACCGGGGAAACCGCCCGCCGCACCGCGGCCCGGCAGCGGGGCGCCGGATCCGAAGGCGCCCTGACCCTGGCCGAAGCCGCCCTGGCCCTGGCCGGAGGTGGTCGGCCCGGACTGCGGACGGCCGCCCGGCGCACCGGGACCGCCCTGCTGCGGGAGACCGCCCTGCGGGGACTGCTGGCCCTGCGGCCGCTGCTGGCCCGCACCGTCGCGCCCCGGGAGGGCGGCGCGCTGGCCGGCTCCGGAGACCTGGCCGCGCTGGGGCGCCGTACCGACGGGGGGACGGGCGCCGCCGGGCACGGAAGCCTGCGCGCCGGGGCCGCCCGGGGCGCCGCCGGGGCCGCCCTGGTTCGGCATCGGAGCCGGCTTCTTGCCGCCCTGGGCGACGTCCACCGGCAGCATGACGAGGGCCGTCGTACCGCCCGAGTCGGAGGGGCGCAGCTGGATGCGGATGCCGTGTCGCAGGGACAGGCGGCCGACCACGAACAGGCCCATGCGGCGCGATACGGAGACGTCCACGGTCGGCGGGGCGGCGAGCCGCTCGTTGATCGCGGCGAGGTCCTCGGGGGACAGGCCGATGCCGGTGTCGTGGATCTCGACGAGCACGCGGCCGTCCGGCAGCGCGTGGCCGGTGACCTTGACCTTGGTCTGCGGGGAGGAGAACGAGGTGGCGTTCTCCAGCAGCTCGGCGAGCAGGTGCACGAGGTCGTTGACGACGCGGCCGGCGACGTCGGTGCCGGGCACCGACGTCAGCTCGATGCGCTCGTACTGCTCCACCTCGGACGCGGCGGCGCGGAGCACGTCGACGAGCGGGACGGGGCGGGTCCACCGGCGGCCCGGCTCCTCGCCCGCGAGGACGAGGAGGTTCTCGCCGTTACGGCGCATGCGGGTCGCGAGGTGGTCGAGCTTGAAGAGCGAGGACAGCTGGTCCGGGTCGGCCTCGCGCGACTCCAGCTCGGAGATGAGCGAGAGCTGACGCTGGATGAGGCCCTGGGAGCGGCGCGAGAGGTTGGTGAACATCGCGTTGACGTTGCCCCGGAGGAGGGCCTGCTCGGCGGCGAGGCGGACGGCCTCGCGGTGCACGTCGTCGAAGGCCGCGGCGACCTGGCCGATCTCGTCGCGGGTGTGCAGGCCGACCGACTCCACGGAGGTGTCGACGTCCTGCGGGTCGGACTCGGAGAGCTGCTTGACGAGCTCGGGCAGGCGGTCCTGGGCGACGCGCGTCGCGGTGTCCTGGAGGCGGCGCAGCGAGCGGATCATCGACCGGGCCATGACGAAGGCGCCGACGAGGGAGACACCGAGGACGAGGAGGATCAGCGCACCGTTGAGGATGGCGTCCTGCTGGGACTCGTTCTTGAGCTCGCGGGCCTTCTGCTCCATGTCCTCGAGCAGGGTGAGCTCGATGACCTTCATGGCCTGGAGCTTGGTGCCGTCGGCGTCGTACCAGTCCATCCAGGACCGGTACTGCTGCTCCTTGGCGAACTGCCCCTCGGTGCTCAGGACGCGGCGGGTGAAGTGGTCGGCCTTGCCGATCTCCTGGTTGCCGTCGCCGAGCGCGGCGAGGAGCTCCTCGGGCTTGCCCTGGTAGACGAGTTCGAAGGTCTTCTTCGACTGGCTCTCGCCGCGGAGGGCGGAGAGGGCGTACAGACGGTCGTTCTCGCCCAGGCTGCCCTGCTGCTCACCGCTGTCGGGGAGGGAGGCGGCGATGACCGCGCGCTGGATGGAGGCGTACTCCTTGGCGGAGGAGAACGCCGCCAGGGCACGCGTGCGCTTGATCATCTCGGGGTTCGAGGTGGCCTGCGCCATGTCCTGGGACAGGGACAGCAGCGAGACGATCAGCGCGTTGTACTCGGTGATGGTCTGCTGGGCGCCGTTGGCGTAGGCCTTCTTGCGGATGTCCTCGATGCCGGTGAGCTGGCGGCCGATCTGGAGGATGTTGTTGCGGATCGACTTGAGCGTCTCGTCCTTGTCCTCCGCGCTGTCGACCTTGTCGGTCGCGGAGGCGAAGGCCATGGCGGCGGTGTCGGTCTGCTCCCGGACACCGTCGACGATGCTGTTGCTCTTGCCGTTCTTGGTGATCGACATCGGACCCGCCGACATGTCCCGCTCCTCCTGGAGCATGGCGGCCAGGTTGGTGGCCTGCCGGGTCATGGTCGTCAGCAGCTGCATGTGCTCCAGCTGGGCGATGTCGTTCATCGAGTCGTTGATGCGGAAGCCGCCGAGCGTGGTGGCCGCGACGACGGGAAGGGTCAGCAGCGACACCAGTCGCGTGCTGATGCGCCAGTTCTGCATGGCGAGACGAGAGCCGGGCCCGCTGGGGGCCTTCGGTATCGCCACGTCCTGCGTCGTCGGCGTGGCCTTGACGGCCGCCTTGCCCTTGCCGGGCTTCCCGCGACCCTTCGCCTTCACCGCGGTGGAGGCGTCGGGGCTCGCGCCTTCGACAGCCGGCCCGCGGTTCTGGGCGTGCTGGGGCGAGGAGCCACGGTCGGTTCCGCCGCGAGGCTCCTGCTCCGCGGCAGCTTCCCCACGGCCTTGGCGGGCCTGGGGAGACCCCTTGCCATCCCTCTTGAATCGTCCCTGCACTAGCGTCGCAACCTCTGGACCAGGCGCCCTACCGGGTGAACGGTGGGACGGTGTCGAGTCGTGGGGCACTAACGGCCCCATGTGTGGTCGTCGGTGACCGGCGCGTTTCCCTCTCCTTGCCACCGCGCTCGGCGCTGGGTCGCGCCACCTGCGCGCCGACTGTTTCCCGCGGCGGTCCCGCGAATTCCAGCACAGTGGAGGATCTCCAACAAGGTGCGCGGGTCGGCCCGCGGAGTCGGTGACGGCACGTGACAGACGGGCTACGCGATGTGGGGCTGCTTTCGGGATGAACCGGACTTACGCCAACCAAACACCAAGGCTGGCAAGGTGTCCCAGTCGCGATGATCAGGAGCGGAATGGCGCATTCAGTGGCATAATGTCCGCTTTGTTAGCCTCAATTGACTGCCCGTTATGCCTACTATGTCGGGTCACGGGTGAGCAAACTCACACAGCCATGGCCATTACTTCCCGGTTCCACGGGGGATTTAGATGTTTAGCCTTGCCCCTTGAAGGGTTGGCGCCAGGGTCGCGCACGCGACAGCCGACATCCGCAGACCGAACCGAGGACCCCGAACTCCGATGAAGACGACGACGATGTTCCGCAACATAGCCAACCCCCGCCGCACCACCCTCGCGCACCTGAAGGACGCAGAGGAGCTGCAGGCGGCCCCGGCCGTCCCGGACCACGCCGTCGAGCTGCCGACGCAGACCGCGAACCCGCGCCGCACCATCCTGATGGACGCGCCGGTCGCCGCCGCGCAGTAGGCACCTGGCGAACGGACGCGAGGCGCTCCCCTCCACCGCGTTAGCCTGGAGTCCGCAGACTCCAGCCAGCGGACATACAGAGGGGCAGACGCAACACGTGCGCATCGCCAGGTTCTCCATCGACGGCAATGTCGCGTTCGGCGCGGTCGAGGGCAGTACGGCCCCCGGCGCCGAGGGTGAGCTCGTCCTCGACATCATCAAGGGGATTCCGTTCGCGGACTTCGAGCTCTCCGGGGTCAAGGTCCCGCTCGGCAAGGTCCGGCTGCTGCCGCCCGTGCTCCCGAACAAGGTCGTGGCCGTGGGCCGCAACTACGCGGAGCACGCGGCGGAGCTCGGCCACTCGGTCGTCGACGACCGGGGCCGGCTCGAACCGCCGATCACCTTCTTCAAGCCCTCCACCTCGGTGGTCGGCTCCGGCGACCCGATCACGTACCCCTCCTTCTCGCAGGACCTCCACCACGAGGCGGAGCTCGCCGTGGTCATCGGCCGCATGTGCCGCGAGGTCCCCAGGGAGCGCGTCAAGGACGTGATCCTCGGCTACACCTGCGCCAACGACGTCACCGCGCGCGACGTCCAGCAGCGCGAGAAGCAGTGGGCCCGCGCCAAGGGATTCGACAGCTCCTGCCCCCTCGGCCCCTGGATCGAGACCGACCTCGACCCGGGCGATCTGACCATCCAGTGCACCGTCAACGGCGAACAGCGCCAGCTCGGCCGCACCAGTGACATGGTCCGCTCCATCGAGGACCTGATCGTCCACATCTCCGAGGCCATGACGCTGCTCCCGGGCGACGTCATCCTCACGGGGACCCCGGCCGGAGTCGGCCCCCTGAACGTCGGCGACGAGGTCGCCGTCACCATCGAAGGCATCGGCACTCTCACCAACAAGGTGATCAAGCGTGGCTAACGCGAACGTCCGCGTACGTTTCTGTCCCTCCCCGACCGGCAACCCCCACGTGGGCCTGGTCCGCACGGCCCTCTTCAACTGGGCGTTCGCCCGGCACCACGGCGGCACGTTCGTCTTCCGCATCGAGGACACCGACGCGGCGCGCGACTCCGAGGAGTCGTACGAGCAGCTGCTCGACTCGCTGCGCTGGCTCGGCTTCACCTGGGACGAGGGTCCCGAGGTGGGCGGCCCGCACGCCCCGTACCGCCAGTCCCAGCGCATGGACATCTACGCGGACGTGGCGAAGAAGCTCCAGGACGGCGGCCACGCCTACCGCTGCTACTGCACCACCGAGGAGCTCGACCAGCGCCGCGACGCCGCCCGCGCGGCCGGCCGCCCCTCCGGCTACGACGGCCACTGCCGCGACCTGACCGACGGGCAGAAGGCCGCGTACGAGACCGGGGGCCGCACCTCGATCGTCCGCTTCCGGATGCCCGACGAGACGATCACCTTCACCGACCTGGTCCGCGGCGAGCTGTCCTTCACCCCGGAGAACGTGCCGGACTTCGGCATCGTCCGGGCCAACGGCGCCCCGCTCTACACGCTGGTCAACCCGGTCGACGACGCGCTGATGGAGATCACCCACGTCCTGCGCGGCGAGGACCTGCTGTCCTCCACCCCGCGCCAGATCGCCCTGTACAAGGCGCTGACCGAGCTGGGCATCGCCCAGGGCGTCCCGGACTTCGGCCACCTCCCGTACGTCATGGGCGAGGGCAACAAGAAGCTCTCCAAGCGCGACCCGGAGTCCTCGCTCAACCTGTACCGCGAGCGCGGCTTCCTCCCCGAGGGCCTGCTGAACTACCTCTCGCTCCTCGGCTGGTCCTTCTCCAAGGACCAGGACATCTTCTCGATCGAGGAGATGGTGGCGAAGTTCGACATCCCGGACGTCAACGCCAACCCGGCCCGCTTCGACCTCAAGAAGGCCGAGGCCATCAACGCCGACCACATCCGCCTGCTGGACCCGAAGACCTTCGCGGACGCCTGCGGCCCGTGGCTGCGGGCCCCGCACGCGAACTGGGCCCCGGAGGACTTCGACGCCGACGCCTGGGCGGCCATCGCGCCGTACGCCCAGACCCGGGTGACCGTCCTGTCGGACATCACCGCCAACGTCGACTTCCTCTTCCTGAAGCAGCCGGTCGAGGACCAGGCGTCCTGGGACAAGGCGATGAAGGGCGAGCCCGCGGCCCTGCTGACGACGGCCCGCGAGAACCTCGCCGCCGCCGACTGGAACGACCCGGAGTCGCTCAAGCAGGCCGTCCTGACCGCCGGAGAGGCCCACGGCCTCAAGCTCGGCAAGGCGCAGGCGCCGGTCCGCGTGGCCGTCACCGGCCGCACGGTCGGCCTGCCGCTCTTCGAGTCCCTGCAGATCCTGGGCCAGGAGCGCTCGCTGTCCCGCATCGACGCCGCCCTGGCGAAGCTCGCCGGCTGACCGCCGCCCCGCGCACAAGAGGCCCGGGGGCGGGGGGCCCGGGGCGGGGGGGGGGGGCGTGGCCGGGTACGGGGGGGGGGGGGGGGGCGGCGCGGCTAAATGTGGGCAGGGGTTGTGTT
>NZ_JBEOXU010000213.1:0-8088 GCF_040296725.1 Streptomyces sp. NPDC002044 | reverse complement strand
GCCTCGGTCACCCTGCTCCCGGCCCTGCTCTCGTACATCGGGATGCGCGCGCTGTCCCGCCGCGAGCGCCGCAGGCTCGCCGCCGAGGGGCCGCGCCGACGCAGACCACGTCGCGGACCTGCGGGTGGGCGGTGAGTTCGCGTTCCACCTCGGCCGGGCTGATGTTGGCGCCGCCGCGGATGACGATGTCCTTGAGGCGGCCCACGACGTGCAGGACGCTGCCGGCGTCGAGGTAGCCGAGGTCACCGGTGCGGACCCAGCCGTCGGGCGTGCGGTAGCGGGCGTCCAGGTCGGGGGCGCCCACGTAGCACAGCGGGGTCATGGGGCCGCGCGAGATGATCTCGCCGATGTCGCCGTCGGGCAGCGGTTCGTGGGTGTCGGGGTCGGCGATGCGGATCTCCGCGACCCGGGGGTCGGGGTGACCGGCGACGACGCCGGTGCCGTCGGTGGGCGGGACGGTGGTGCCGAGGCCGGTGTGGCAGTTGACGCCGTCGGCGGACCCGTAGAGGTTCACCACCGGACACCCGAACGCCTTGGCCGCGGCGGCGGCCGTGGTCTCGTCGAGCGGCGCCCCGCCGAGGATCAGGGCGGTGGGCGCGGGCAGTTCCTCGCGGGTCTCCTCCAGGCGTTCGAGGATCATCCGGACCATGGTGGGCACGCCGAGGACGTGCGTCGGCTCGTGCGCGCGCACCGCCGCGACCGCCGCTTCGGGCGTGAAGTGGTCGAGCAGGACGAGGGTGCCGCCGTGCCGGGCGAGGGTGACGGCGGTTCCGTTGGAGCCGAAGGCCGAGGCCAGCGGTACGAGGAACAGGCAGCGCGGCGGGGTTGCGTCGGGCATGAGGGAGGCCAGGAAGTTGCCCCGGCCCCCGGCCAGCGCGTTGTGCGAGTACGCGATCATCTTCGGCTCGGCCTCGGAGCCGGACGAGACGAGGATCCGGGCCGCGCTGTCGGGGTCGGGCCGGGCGGGGACGAATCCGCTGGGGTCGCGGCGCATGAGCTCCGCCATCGGGACCGCTCCTTCCGGGGCGGTGCCGGGACCGGCGGCGATGACGTGGCGCAGGAGCGGGAGGGCCGGCGCGAGCGTCAGCAGGTCGGCGGCGTGCCGGAAGCCGCGGTGCTCGGTCGCGGCGATGACGGCGACGGCCTCGGCCCGGCGCAGCAGGCACTCGGCCTCCAGCGTGCCCCGGCCGACGGGGAAGGGGAGGGCGACGGCGCCGAGGGCGGCGAGCGCGAGGTCGGCGATGACGGCGCCCCGGTGGTTGGGGAGTTGTACGCCGACCACGTCGCCCGGGCCTATCCCGAGGTCTCTGAGGCCCGCGGCGAGACATCGCACCTTGCGGTCCAGCGCGGTGTAGCAGAGGGCGCCCTTGGCGTCGATGACGGCGGTGTGGTGCAGGTCGGCGATCTGGCGGGCCCGGAACAGGCTGTAGAGGTCGAGGTCGGGGCAGGTGCCGTCGACGACCCAGGACCGGCGGAGTTCGGCGGGCAGCAGGTCGCGCAGTTCGAGCCGGTCGGCGGTCATGCGAAGCTCCAGGGGTCGGGGACTGCGGGGGCGCCGTGCGCGTCGCGGCTGATCGAGTCGGCGAACCGCGGATCGTGGTGCAGGGCGGCGAGGTCGGTGGTGACGGCGGTGGCCGTCAGACCGTGGTCGCGCAGTTGGGCGAGGGCGTCGGCGGTGGTCAGTTCGCGCAGGTCGTAGGCGGCCGCGGCGGTGGCGTTCGTGTCGGCGGGGGCGATCCAGCCGTCGGCCGTCCTGAGCGGGTGCCGGAACCCGGCCGGCCGACGGGGGTTCTCGCCACGGGCGGCCCGGAGCAGGGCGGGCGCGGTCAGCGTGTCGGCGGCCCCGAGCAGGGAGGAGTCCACCCGTACGCCGTGGCCGGTGCGTTCGCGCAGCAGGAGTCCGGCGAGGACTGCCTCGGCGCCGAGCAGGCCGCCGAGCACGTCGAGGAGGGTCATCAGCGAGGGGGCGGGGGCCTCGCCCTCGGGACGGACGGCCTCGCCGACACCGGTGCGGGCCTGCACCATGAAGTCGGTGCCCATGGGAGCGCCGGGGAGGCGGCCGGCCCAGCCGCTGGTGTACGCGTAGACCAGCGCCGGGTTGACGCGGGCCAGGTCATCGGCGTCGAGCCCGAGTTCGGCGGCCTTGCCCGGCGCCCAGTTGTGCAGGAAGACGTCGGCCCGCGCGGCCATCTCCCGCAGCCGGTTCCGGTCGCGCCCCGACTTGATGTCGATCTCCACGGCCCGCTTGCCCCGGTTGAGGGCGAGCCAGCGCGCGGAGGTTCCGGAGCAGGCGGGCGGCATGCCCCGGAGCGGGTCGCCGCCCGGCGGTTCGACGCGGATGACGTCGGCGCCGAGGAGTCCCAGGAGGTGGGCGGCGAGCGGGGCCTGGATGCGCCGGCCGGCCTCCAGCACGGTCAGGCCGGCCAGCGGCCGGCCGGGGCCGGGCGGGGCTCCGGTACCCATCGCGCGGGGAGAGCCGGCTCTGGAGCCGAGGGGCTCCAGTGACCAGGGGGCCAGGCCGTCGTCCTCCACGGCGCGCTCCGCGAGGCTGCGCAGGGGGCACACCTGGGCTCCGGCGAGGGCCGCGGCGCTGCTGATCCGCGCCATCGGGTGGGACCGCGTCACCGTGTGGAGGGCTGCCGGGAACGGGGCGCAGGCGGTGGCGTACCGGAACTGGAACGGGCGCCAGCCGGCCCGCAGCGCCTCGGGAGGCGCCTCCAAGGCCCGCCAGAAGGCGGCCCAGGCGGCCGGATCGAGGGTTTCCAGCTCGAAGACGACGCCCTCGGCGGAGGTGAAGGGCGGTCCCCCGGCGGCGAGTTCGGCGGCCTCCCCCTCGTCGGCTCCGGCGGCGGCGAGGTACTGGGACACGGCGAGCAGTCCGGCCCGGTCCGCGCCGGTGGCCACGCGGGCGGCGGCGCCGCCCCGGGCCTGGCCCACCAGGCCCGCGAGCAGCCCCTGCACCGTCAGGACGGCGGTGGCCGTCGCCGCGTAGTCGGCCGCCAGGCCGCGCGGGCCGCCGTCCCGGCGCCCGTGTACGGCCATGACGCCGGTGGCGGCCTGCACGGTGGCCTCGTCGACGAGCCCGCTCCCGGGGCGTCCCCAGGCGGTGGTCGCGTGGGCCGGTGCGAAGTCACCGCCGGTGAGCGTGGTGCCGCCCGCGGGCCCGTCCCCCGGGTCGGGGTGGCCCGTCCGGGCGCCGAGCACGCGCAGGTGACCGGCGACGACGTCCGCGATCTGCGGCGGTCCCGAGGTGTCGAAGCGCAGTGTGTCGAGCGGCCGGACCGTCTGCGTGGTGGCTGGTGACGCCATGCCTCTCCTCTCCCGGCGCGGCGGTGGCCGTCGCCCGGGTCTCGCGGAACTCGGGAACCCGGGCGCGTCCGCGCCCGACCAGTTCCACGGACAGACAGTCGGGCGGCCGTTCGCACGGGTTCCCGGGAACGAGGAGAAAAACAGTGACGGACGCAGCAGCCCCGTACGCGACGGCCCCGGCGCGGGCCGTGGTTCCGCTGCCGGAATTGACGGAGCGGATCACCCGCTTCGTCACGGACCGGGTGATCCCCCGCGAGGAGGTGCTGGACGCCGGCGGGTCCGCGGCCGCCGCCGTACGGACCGCCCTGCGCGACGAGGCCCGGGAGGAGGGGCTGTGGGCGCTGCCGCTCCCCGCCGAACTGGGCGGTGGCGGGCTGGACTTCCGGGCGTACGCGCGACTGGCCGAGGCGGAGGGCGCCAGCGACCACGGCCCGGCGGCGCTGGGCTCCGCCCCGCTGCTCGACGTCACGATGCTGGCCCGCCACGGGAGTCCGGGGGTCCGCGCCTACCTGGAGCCGCTGGTCTCGGGAGAGCTGCGGGCCTGTTTCGCCATGACCGAGCCGGACGTCCCCGGCACCGACCCCTTCCTGACCGCCACCCGGGCCGAGCCGCGGCCGGACGGCGGCTGGCTCGTCACCGGCCGCAAGTGGTTCACCTCCGGCGCCGCCGACGCCGGCCTGGTGACGGTCATGGCCCGCACCGGCGGGGCCCCCGGCGACCGCCACGGGCTCTCCCTGCTCGCCGTCCCCACCCGCTCCCCCGGTTTCCGCGTGGTCCGGGAACTCCCCGTGTTCGGAGCCGCGGGCCAGTACGAGATCGCGTTCGACCGGGTCCGCGTGCCCGCCGACCACCTCCTCGGCACGCCCGGCGCTGCCCTGGACATCGCGGGCGAACGGCTGCAGCTCGGCCGCACCCTGCGCTGTCTGCGCTGGCTCGGCCAGGCCCAGCGCGCCTTCGACCTCCTGTGCGAGCGCGCCGCCACCCGGCGCGGCTCCCGGGGGCCCCTCGCCGACCACCAGCTGGTCCAGCAGCACGTCTTCGACGCCCTGCTCGCGCTGCGCACCACCCGCCCCTTCGTCCACGAGGCGGTCGACCTGATCGCGTCCGGGCAGGACGCCCGTACCGAGGTGGGGCTCGCGAAGGTCGCGGCGGCGCGCATGCTCCAGCGGGTCACCGACTCCGCGATCCAGGTGCACGGCGCCGCCGGGCTCGGCCCGGACACCCCGCTGCCCGCGCTCTTCCGCGGCGGCCGGGCCGCCCGGATCCTCGACGGCCCCGACGAACTCCACGTCACCTCCGTGGCCCGCCGCGTCCTGCGCGGCTACGGCGGCGGGGCCGCTCCGCGGCCGTGAGCGGGCCCCGCTACACGAGGGTGAGGTCGACGGCGCCGACGAGCGCGGTCAGCCCCAGTGCCAGGAAGAAGTCGCCCCAGATCAGCTCGTGCCGGACCGCGAGGTCCTTCCCCGCGTCGTAGCAGCCGTCCAGCAGCATCCCGGCCGGGCGGCCCGGCCCCCGGCCGGTGAGGTGGTCCTCCGTGAGGTGGCGCAGGACCGCCTCCCCCCGCTCCGCGCACGCCGCGGCCCGGGGGCCGGGCACCCGCGCCAGTTTCAGCAGGGCGACCGCGGTGATCGCGGCGGCCGAGGTGTCGGCGGGCCCGTCCGGCCGGGAGGAGTCCGCCGCCGGTACGGGCCGCCCGCTCAGGACCCCCGCCTGCGCGAGCAACTGCCCGGCGGCCTGGTCGAGCCGGGCGGCCGCGCCACCGACGGCCCCGGGAACGTGCCCGGCATCGGCGGCGCCGGTGCTGAGGGCGTCGGCGACACCGGGGTTGAGCAGGGCGTCGGCGACCGCGAGGAGCAGCCAGGCGCTTCCCCGGCTCCAGCCCGGCGCCGGATCCTCGCAGGGCTGCCAGCCCGTGGCGGCGTCGAAGCTCCAGGCGGGATGCGTGCGCGCGGGCGGGGGCGGGGCGCCGCCGGGAACTCCGGCCCCGATGCCGGTCGCCCCGCCGGTCCCGGCCCTGGTCGCCCCGGTCCCGGCCGCGCCGCCGGTCCCTCCGAGGCAGAGGTCGAGGTGCCGGTGCAGGTGCGCGGCGGCCGCCGCCGCCCCACGCGGTCCGGCTCCCGCCAGGAGCGGCACCGTACCGGGTACGCCGTCCGCCCGGGCCAGCAGGCGCGGCCCGCCGAGGGCGCCGCCCCAGGGCAGCAGGCCGAGTTCGGGGTCGTAGGCCGCCAGGCAGGCGCGGGCGGCCCGCTCCCGGAGCGCGGTGGCCCGCCCGTCGGGACCGGCGGGGGCGGTCCCGTACCAGAAGATCAGCCCGCGGGTGGCGGTGTCGGCCTCCGCCCACTGCACGAGCCGCGCCGTCCACGCGGCCGCCGTCCGCCGGTCGGCCCAGTCCTCGGTGTACCGCGCCCGCAGCCACAGCAGCCCGGTCCAGAAGCCGCCGGTCCACGAGCCGCGGCCGGTCGTCGTCCACCGCCCGTCCCCCGGGTCCGCGTACAGGGGGAAGCGGGTGCCGACGGCCGCCTCGGTGGCGGCCACGCGCTCCATGACGGCCGCGAGCGCGCCGTCGGCCCAGTGCCCGGCGGGCGCCGGCCCGGCGCTCACGCCGGGACCTTACGGTGGTCCCGTACGGCCCAGAGGAACGCGACGGCGCCCGCCGCCGCGAACTCGGCGGCCACCAGGATCCAGCCGGGCCCGTACCTCCCGCTCTGCGCGAGCAGGCCGAACAGCGGTGGTCCCAGGGCGAATCCGGCGAAGAACCCGGCCGCGACGAGCGCCGAGTCCTGTCCGGCCCGGCCGGCCGCCGCCCGCTGCACGACCAGCACCATGGAGACGGCGTTCCCGGACACGGCGAACACCCCGACGGCGACCGCTCCCACCCACACCAGGGGGCTCGTGGACACGGCGGCGGCCAGCAGCAGCGCCGCCCCGACCGCGCCGCACGCCAGCCCGCCCGGCAGCCATTCGGCGCGTCCGGGCCGGGCCGCCCTCGACCAGGCCACCCGGCCGACGATTCCCGCCACGCCCAGCACGGCCACCAGTACCCCGGCCGTCGTCGGCCCCATCCCCAGGCGGCGGACGCCGAACAGGGCCAGATACGTGTTCACCGAGGCGATCCCGGCGCCCAGGAACAGCGAGAACACCGCCAGCCAGGCCACCATCCCCCGCGGTACGAGCGACGCGGGCGGCCCGGCCGCGGGCGGCGGCGGGTCCGCCGGCAGCGTACGCAGCGCCCACACCCCTGCCAGGAGCGCCGCACCGGACGCCGTCCACACGGCGCCCCGCCAGCCGATGCCGCCCGCGAGCAGCACGAGCGGCAGCCCGGCCACGAACGCGCCCAGCTGGACACCGGACTGCTTCAGGCCCGTCACGGCCCCCCGCCGGGCGGGCGGGACGCCGGCCAGGACCGCCTTGTTGGTGGCCGGGTTGGCCAGTGCCTGCGGTACGCCGCCCAGCGCGACCGCGGCGAGCAGCAGACCGGTTCCGGGGGCGGCCCCGATCAGGGCCAGCGCCACGGCGGACACCAGGAGCAGGACCACCAGCGAGCGGCGCGGACCGATCCGGTCCACGATGCGGCCGCCGGCCGGGGACAGCACGGCGGCCGTCCCGAAGCCGAGGGTGGTCGTCAGCCCGAGCACGGCGGGCGTCATGCCCAACGCGTCCACGACGCGGGGGCCCAGCGCACCCAGGACGAACAGTTGCAGCATCGAGAACGCCATGGCACAGGTGAGCAGCGCGGTCAGCTGCCGGGTGGGCCGGTCGTCGCCCTTCGGTGGCGCGGCCGTCGCCGCCTCCCCTTCTGTCGCCACAGATCTCTCCCGTCACCCGATGTCGAACACGGCCGGGAAGGCAGTCGGTCGCGGGCCCGGGCGAGTTCCCTCCGCGCCCTGTGCCCTGCGCCACATCTCACGGGGAAGGACCCGCCCCATCGGATGAACGGGCCGTCCCGTCAACGGCGTACGGGAGAACTTGTCGGGAAGTGCGCACCCCGACGCTCCGCCCGGAACACCGGTGCGAGGATGAACCGCCATGACCCCAGGCCACTGTTCCCGAGCCGTACGGGCTGCGATGTTCGCAGCCCTCTGCGTGCTGCTCGCGGCCACCGGCCACCTCCTCATGTCGGGGGCGGCCGTGCCCTGGTGGGCGGTGTCCGCCGCGTTGGCGGGCACGGTGGCGGCGGCCTGGGCGCTCGCCGGACAGGAACGCGGTGCCGCGGCCGTGACCGGTGCGACGGTGGCCGTGCAGACTCTGCTGCACGCGCTGTTCTCGCTGGCGCAGTCGGTGGTCCGCCCCTCCCTGCCCTCGGGGACCTCGTTCGCCCGGCAGTGGGCGGAGTACCTCACCTGCGGCGGGAGCGCCCCGGTCGACCTGACCCCCGGCGAGGCCCTGCGGGTCGTCACCGAGGCCGGGCTCGGCCGGCTCGTGTCCCTGCCGCCACCCGGGAACGTGCTCACCGCCGTACCGGAGTCCGGCACCCCGGTGGGGCACGCGCCGCACGAGGCGGCGGGCCACGCGTCCGCGGCGGCGGCCGACGCGCTGCCGGCCGGCGCGCACGCCATGGGCGGCACGTCACCGGCCGGCATGCTGGCCGCGCACCTGCTGGCGGCGGTGCTGTGCGGCCTGTGGCTGGCGTACGGGGAGCGCGCCGCGTTCCGCGTGCTGCGCGCGCTCGCGGGGTGGCTCCGGGCACCGCTGCTCCTGCTGTTCGGCCGGGCCGCCACCCCGCACCGGCCCCGCGTCCTCGTCCGCCGCACCCGCCAAGACCGCGCGCCGCGGCGGCTG
>NZ_JBEOXU010000212.1:0-8146 GCF_040296725.1 Streptomyces sp. NPDC002044 | reverse complement strand
GACGCCCGCCGCACTGCCCGCCTACGCGTCGGTCCTGGCGGCCGGCGACCCCCACCACGCGGTCGAGGGCACGGTCGGACTCTGGTCCGCGCCGGGGCGGCGGCCGGGAGGCGTCCTTCCCCACCGCCCGGGAATGGTCGGGCGAACTGGAATCGCTGTTCGGCGCCGACGTACGGGAAGAAGTGCTCGCACGGGCCGCCGAATCGGGCCGCACCGACGTGCTCGCCCAGCTGGATCCGGCGAGCGTCAGGCCCTCGGTGGAGCTGCTGAGCTCCGTACTGTCCCTCGCCGGGGGCATGCCGGAGGCCCAGCTGGCCCGGCTGCGCCCCCTCGTCCGGCGGCTCGTCGACGAACTCGCCAGGGAACTCGCCACCCGGCTGCGCCCGGCCCTGTCCGGGCTCTCCACCCCGCGCCCCACCCGGCGTCCCGGCGGCCGCCTCGACCTCGCCCGCACCCTGCGTGCCAACCTCGCGCACACCCGCAGGCGTCCGGACGGCAGTGTGGTCGTCGTCCCCGAACACCCGGTCTTCGCCACCCGCGCGGGCCGGGAGGCCGACTGGCGGCTGATCCTCGTCGTCGACGTCTCCGGTTCCATGGAGGCTTCGGTCGTCTGGTCCGCCCTCACCGCGGCGGTGCTCGGCGGCGTGCCGACGCTGTCCACGCACTTCCTCGCCTTCTCCACCCAGGTCGTGGACCTCACCGACCGGGTCGAGGACCCGCTGTCGCTCCTGCTGGAGGTCCGCGTCGGCGGCGGCACGCACATCGCCGCCGGACTCGCCCACGCCCGCTCCCTGATCACCGTGCCGAGCCGCACCCTCGTCGTCGTGGTCAGCGACTTCGAAGAGGGGGCCCCGATCGGCGGCCTCCTCGGCGAGGTCCGGGCCCTCGCCGCCTCCGGAGCCCACCTGCTGGGCTGCGCGGCGCTCGACGACGCGGGCACGCCCCGGTACTCGGTCCCGGTGGCGGGCCAACTCGTCGCGGCGGGGATGCCCGTGGCCGCCCTCAGCCCCCTCGCCCTCGCCCGCTGGGTGGGCGAACGACTCCGTGGAGAACCCCGTTGAGCAGCGCAGACACTCCCTTGCCGGCCGTGGCCCCCGAGGTGCTGGCCGAAGCGGTCGAGAACCTCACCGCCCGCCTGCGCAAGAAGCTGGACGCGGTCACCGCGAGCTGCGCCGCCGCAGCCGTCCGCGAGCCGGACGGCAGCGTCGGCATCCGCTTCGGGGAGGACGCCGTCGTCACCCTGCGTCCCGGACCCGAGGGGACGCTCACGCGCGCCGAACAGGCCGTGTGCAGCTGCCTGCTGGCGCCCCGCTGCCTGCACCGGGCCGCCGCGCTGGGCGCGGCCCCGCTCGCTGACACCCCGCTCGCTGACACCCCGCTCGCCGACACCCCGTCGGCCGAGGCCGTGCCGGCCGAGCCGAGGCCCGCCCGCACGGCGCCCGCCGGAGCCCCGCTTCCGGTGCCCGGGGACTCCGCCGGGGAGCCGGCGCCGACCACGGCTGGGGACGCCGCCGTGCCCCGGGCCCTGACCGGCGCCCAGACCGCGGCCGCCACCGCGCTCTGGGAGGCCGCCGCCGAGGCGCTGGCCGCCGGAGTCACCGCCGGTGGCGCCGTCGTGCAGGCCGAACTGCTGCGCGCCGCGCACACCGCCCGCCTCGCCGCCCTCCCGCGCGCCGAAGCGGCCGCCCTGCGCGTCGTACGGGGCCTGCGCGCCGCCCGCGAGCGGCAGGCCGCCCAGCGCCTCGGCGACCTGACGGAGGCGTTCCGGGAACTCCTGTACACCACGGCCCTGCTGGCCTCCGGATCCACCGACCCCGCGCTCACCGGCACGTCCCGCCGCGCCTACGCACCGGGCGGCGGCCTGCGGGTGTACGGCCTCTGCCGCGAGCCGGTGCTCTCCGCCACCGGGTACGGGGGAGTGGTCACCCACCTCCTCACGCCGGACGGCGCCCGCTACTCGGTGGCCGACGTGCGCCCCGGCGGCCTGGCCCGGGCCCGCGGCGCGGGCTCCGCCTCCGTGGCCCTCGGCGGAGCCGTCCTCGACCACGCCGGGCTGGCCCGCGGCGGACTGCGCGTCGCCGGTGCCACGGTCTCCCCGGAAGGCCGGCTCGGCGCCGGACGCGGGGTCAAGGCCACCCCGCTGCCCGGCACCCCCTGGAGCGACGGGCCCGCCGCCGCGCTCTTCGCCCGCCCGGCGGCCGAGGCCGTCGCCGACAGCCTGGCCTCCCAGGACGGCGCCGAACCCGCACTGCTCGGCTGCGACGTGGCCGTCGTCGGCGCCGCCGGGGAAGACCTCCTGGTCCGCGAGGCCCGGCCGGACGGGCCCCTGCTCCGGCTGCGCGCCGCCCACCCCCACCCGGAGCTCCCGCACGCGGACAACCTGCGCCGCCTCGCCGGGCACCCGGGACTCCGGATCCGGGTCCTGGGCCGCCCCGACCCGGACCGGGCCGCCACCCTGCGCCCGCTCGCCGTCGGCCCGGTCCCCGGCGCCGACCACACCCTGCGGCTGCCCGAGGAGTGGCTCGGCCGCGCCGACCTCGGCTACGACCGCCTCCAGGGGCAGCACCTCCCGCCGGCGGGCCACACCCCGGACGCCGCGCAGGCCCCGGCCCCCGCGCCGGCGGAGCCGGACCCGCTGGCCGACTCCCCGCTGTGGCGCGTGCGCCGCCTGCTGGAGACCGGCGTCGCCGGAGGCCGCCGCGCCGTGGCGGAGTCCGCCCGGGGCGAGGACCACCGCTCGGGGTACGGGCCGCTGCGCCGGGCCGGTTTCACCGCGGCGGCGGACCGCGTCGCCGCGCTGGCCGCCGAGGCCGACCGCCGCCCCCGCGACGCCTTCGGCCGCCTCGGCGACCCCTCCGCCGAGGGCTACGCCCGGGCCTGGCTGGCGGCCGCCGCCCACCTGTCGGCGGCGGAACGCAGCCTGGTCGCCGCCTCCTGGGCGTCCCCGGCGCTCACCTGACGGCGGGGCCGTCCTGGCCGGGCCCCGCGCCGCCGCCGAGCCACGCCCGCAGCACGGCGAGATCGGGCTCGGCCAGGCCGCGCCCCGGATCGACGCGGTGCGGCAGGGCCCGGCCGGGGTGGCGGGCGCGGACCCACGCCCGGTCGGCGCCGGAGATCTCGTCGTCCACCCAGACGAGCGGGCACCCGGCCGCAAGCTCGACGAGCGCCGGGGGCATGGCGGAACGGTAGACCAGACCGCTTGACGCCAAGAAGTGTGAGTGGTTTATTACTCACATGAACACGGAACGACGACGGCAGCTCTCCTCCGCCGAGGAGCGCCGGGACACGGTGCTGCGCACGGCCATCGGCGCCTTCGCGGCCCGCGGCTACTTCGGCACGACGACCACCGAGGTGGCCAAGGCGGCCGGCATCTCGCAGTCGTACGTCTACCGGCTCTTTCCGAACAAGGAGGCGCTGTTCACCGCCGTGGTCGAGCACTGCTTCACCCGGGTCCGCGCCAGCCTCGAGGAGGGTGCCGCGAAGGCCGGGGGGAGTGACCCGGAGGCCGTCCTCCACGCCATGGGGGACGCCTACGCCCACCTGATCGCGGACAAGGACCTGCTGCTCGTCCTGACGCACGCCCAGGCGGCCGCGGTCTCCGAAGCCGCCGTGCGGGAGGCCGTCCGGGCGGGGTACGCCCGGATGGTGGAGTACGTCCGCGGCGCCTCGGGCGCCGGGGAGGCGGAGGTCCAGCGGTTCTTCGCCATCGGCATGCTCTGCCACCTGCTGGTCTCGGTCGACGCGCAGGACGTGGACGCCCCGTGGACCCGCACCCTCACTGCGGGGGTCCGGCACTACTGACCGCACGCGGGACGGGCGGGCCGAAGGGGCCCGCCCTCTCTGTGATCCAATGAGTGAGTGGTCAATCACTCTCACTGTGAACCCTCACCCACGAACCAAGGAGTACGCCGTGAACGCACCGGACACCACCGTCGACGAGTACGCCCCCGTCGTCGTCCGCCTCGAGACCACCGTCCACGCACCCCTCGGGACGGTCTGGGACCTGCACACCGACATCGCCGGCTGGGCCGGCTGGAACGCGGGCGTCGACTCCGTGGCGTACGACGGCCCGCTCGCTCCCGGCTCCACCTTCCGGTGGCTGACCCACGGCCTGGAGATCACTTCCACGCTCCTCCAGGTCGTACCCGGCGCACGGATCGTCTGGGGAGGTCCGGCCCACGGCATCGACGGCGTCCACGTGTGGACGTTCGAGCAGCCGGACCCGGAAGGCCCCGTGACCGTGCGGACCGAGGAGTCGTGGGCGGGGGCGCCGGTCGAGGAACGGCCCGCAGAGCTCGAGGCGATGCTCCGTCAGTCGCTGGAGCAGTGGCTCGGCCTGCTGAAGGCCCGGGCCGAGGCGGCTGCCGTGACCCCCGGCTAGGGCACGGCCCCCGGACCGCCCCCGCCCCCCGCCGTCCCGCCGCCCCACCTGAGAAGAAGAAGCCGAGCGAGGTCACCGTCATGAGCCAGCACCTGTCCAAGCCCTACCTGACCGGCCACTACGCCCCCGTCGCCGACGAGATCACCACGACCGCCCTCACGGTGGAGGGCGCCCTGCCCCCCGAGCTGACCGGCCGGCTGATCCGCAACAGCCACAACCCCAAGCCGGGCATCACCCCGGCCCACTGGTTCAAGGGCAGCGGCATGGTCCACGGCCTCCGCCTCCGTGACGGCCGCGCCGAGTGGTACCGCAACCGCTGGGTCCACACCCCCGCCCTCGACGGCGCCCCGTACATGACGGAGAAGGGCCCCGACCTGACGGCCAGTACGGCCGGCACCCACGTCATCGAACACGCCGGACGGATCCTCGCGCTCAGCGAGGCCGCGCTGCCCTTCGAGCTGACGGCCGACCTGGAGACGGTCGGCGCCCACGACTTCGGCGGGAAGCTCACCTCCGCGATGACCGCCCACCCGAAGGAGGATCCCCGCACCGGAGAGCTGCACTTCTTCGCCTCCTCCCCGTTCCCGCCCTACCTGATCCACCACGTGGCGTCCGCCGACGGACAGGTCCTGGACAGTCAGGACGTTCCCGGGGCGAGCGCCGCGCTCAAGCACGACTTCGCGATCACCGAGCGCCACGTCGTGTTCCTCGAGGGGCCTGTCACCTTCGACCCGGGCGAGCACTCGGGCATCCCGTACGGCTGGAGCGACGAGCAGCCCTCGCGCGTCGGCGTCATGCCCCGCGGCGCCGGCGGGGCCGGGCGGATCCGCTGGTTCGAGATCGGCCAGGGCTACGCCATGCACCTCGCCAACGCCTACGAGGACCCGTACGGGCGGATCGTCATCGAGGGCCCGTCGGTGGGCCGGGACGGCTGGCGGCGCTCCTGGAACTGGTGGGTCGGCGCCCCCGACCGCGGAGCCGAGCCCAACTCCGGCTCCCGGGGCCGCCGCTGGACGGTCGACCTCGCCGCCGGAGCCGTCCGGGAGGAGTGGACCGACGACCTGACCGTCGAGTTCCCCACGATCAACGAGGACTTCACCGGCCGCGAGCACCGCTTCCAGTACGCGCTGTCGTTCCCCGACGACCTCGGTGTCGGCAACCACGCCCTCGTCAAGTACGACCGGACCACCGGAGCCCGCTCCCTGCTGCCGTTCGGCACCGGGCAGCTGCCGAGCGAGGCCGTCTTCGTACCGGCCGCGGGCGGCGCGGGCGCGGAGGACGCCGGATACCTGCTGACCGTCGTGAGCGACCTGAACGCCGACGCCTCCCGGCTGCTCGTCCTGGACGCCTCCGACCTGGGCTCCGCACCGGTGGCCACCGTCCACCTGCCGCGCCGCGTGCCCGCGACCATCCACGGCTCCTGGATACCGGACGCCGCGAGCTGAACGCGCCGGGCGCGGCCGGAGGAACGGGAGGGCGGCGCCGTCACCCGGGGCCCGCGGCGGCCGGCCACCGGGCGTCCCACAGCGCGCAGTGGTGTGCGGCCCGCGGGTCCACGGTACGGATCCCGCCGGCCCCCGGCGCCAGGTTCAGCACGGAGGCCGGGGAGCGGTACCGCGGCCAGGCCGGGGCGCCCGCCGCCGCCGGGATCCCGGTGCGGGCGAACGCCGTCCAGTAGCCGGTCATCCGGTCCGCGAGCTCCCGCTGCGGCGCCGCCAGCGGCACGGACGTGAACAGGTAGGGCAGTTCGAAGCCGTGCGACGCGGCGTAGGGCAGCCCCGGCACCTCCGGCAGACCGGTGGCGTTGGGCGCGTCGCCGTCGGCGAAGACGTAGCCGTACGTCGGCACGTGCCGGGCGAGCGCGTCGGCGTCCCGCAGCGACGGGCAGGTGAACGACGCGTCGGACAGCAGGGTGGCCAGCGCCACCGCCGGGTTCGGGTAGGTGTCCACCGGATACTCCGCCTCGACCGCGCGGGCGGTCCCCGCGTCGAACGACCGCTCCAGCCGGGCCCGGTAGGCGGCCCGGTCGGTCACCGGGAACGCGGCCAGAGTCTGCCCGAGGAAGACCCGCATCTCGTCCCGGGTGGTTCCCTGCATCACGGGCACCCGGTGGAAACGCCCTTCCCGCAGCGCCCGCCGCGGCTCGGTCGGCAGCGAGGCGTTGCCGTAGGAGACCAGCGAGAACCGCCGCATCAGCTCCGGGGTGGCGAGCGAGCGGGCGTCCAGCCGCCGCAGGCAGTCCACGGCTCTCGTCTGCCCGGCTCCCGCCTGCCGGGCCCCCGCCTGAACCGTCACCGCCTCCGCCGCTCCCGCCGGGTGGCCGCAGCCGAGCCGGACCGCCGCCGCGGCCCCGTCCCCGGCCGTGCGCCGTTCGGGGGTGAAGGGCTCGTACGTGCCGAGGGTGGGCAGCAGGGACCGGGGCGGCATCGTCGTCGAGCACGAGCCGCTCTGCACCACCGCCCGGTGGAACAGGCCCGCCGAGGCCGGGGACACGAGGTGCGCGCAGACGCTCAGCGCGCCCGCCGACTCGCCGAAGACGGTGACGTTGCCCGGGTCGGCGCCGAAGCGTTCCGCGTTCGCCCGGACCCAGCGCAGCGCCGCCTGCTGGTCGGCCACGGCGAAGTTCGGGGCCCCGCCCAGTTCCGGATGGCCGAACAGTCCGAAGATCCCCAGCCGGTAGTTGACGGTGACGACCACCGCGCCGCCCCGCACGGCGAGCCGGTCCGGGCGGTACGGATCGCCCGCCCCGTTCTGGAAGCCGCCGCCGTGGAACCAGACCATGACGGGCCGCAGCGGCCCCCGGTCGCGGACCGGCGGCGCCGTGACGTTGAGGAACAGGCAGTCCTCCGAGCCGCTGGGGCCGCCGGGCCCGAGCGGCGGGAGCTGCACGCATCGGGCGCCGGGCGCGGCGGCCTCGCGGACTCCCCTCCACGCGGGCGCCGCTTCCGGCAGCCGCCAGCGCAGCGGGCCCGTGGGGGCGGCGGCGTACGGGACGCCCTCGAAGGTGTCGTACGCGCCGTGCGCCCGCCCGCGCACCGCCCCCCGGTCGGTTGTCACCACGGGCTCCGGCGGACCGGGCGCCGTACCCGCCGGTGCGGCGCCGGCCGCGAGGAGGAGCGACAGGGCGGCCGCCGGGAGCGCGGAGCCCCATCGGCGCCGCAGGAGACGCATGACGGGCACGGCTGACGCCCTTTCCCCGTGACGCCGGCCGGAGCCCCCACGGGGAGCCCCCCGTTTGCGCGCCCCGAATGGCGCAGTGAACAGAACTGACCGTAAATGTAACAAAGCGTGCGCTTCCCATGACGCACGATGACCGGCGCGCGATGTGTAGACCCGCGCGTCGGCGAACGGAGCTTTCCATGAATGACCCCATCACCCTCGAGGCGACGGACCACGAAGACCGCCCCGGGATCCCCGACACCCCCGCAGCGGACGCTCCCGGCCAGGAGTCCGTACGCACCCTGCTGGAAACGGCGGCGACCTGCCGCCCGCTCGAAGAGGTCACCGCGCTGGTGAGCCTCCTCAAGGACACCGGCCAGTCACCCAACCCCGGACACGAGGCGCTCCGCACGGCGGCCGTGACCCGGCCCGTGGACGAAGTGCGGCAGATGGTCGCCCTCCTGGGCGAGCACCCGCACGAGGTGGTGGAGGCGGACATCACGCTGCGCGCCGCCGCCGTCGGCCGGTCCATCGAGGACGTGGCCCTGCTGGTGACCATCCTCGGCGCGGAGGGGCCCGACGGCTCCGCCGCGCCGGAGCGGGCGC
>NZ_JBEOXU010000211.1:0-8194 GCF_040296725.1 Streptomyces sp. NPDC002044 | reverse complement strand
GCTGGGCCCGGCCGGGGCGGGCGGTCGGCGCCCCCGGCCGCGCCTGGGTGGCCACCGCCGAGGGCGTCGCCGTCGTCGACACCCGCACCCGCGAACGGCTGGCCCGCATCCCCCACCGCACGGACACCGGCCCGGCCGCCGACGGCGAGTACCGCGGCGGGGGCATGGGCATCGCGCTCTCGCCCGACGGCGCGCGCGCCTACGCCGGGGTCAACGTGCCCGGCACCACGGGCGTGCTGGAGGTCATCGACACGGCGACGCGCGAGGTCACCGCCGTCGTCCCGGTGGGGCGGCGCCCCTTCGACGTGGACGTGTCGGCCGACGGCGCCGAGGTGTACGTGACCGGCCACGACTCCTTCGACGTGACCGTCGTCGCGGCCGGCTCGCTGCGTCCGCGCCGGATCGAGGTCGCACCGTACGGAACCGAGGGCGGACTCGGCTCCTGGCTCAAGCCGCACTACGCGGCCGTCCGCCCGGCCGACGGGAAGCTGCTGCTCCCCTTCGAGGGCGAGCGGCTCGCGGTGGTCGACCCGCGCACCGGGCGCACCACCGTCGAGCCGATGACCGCCGACACCCACCAGCACGGCGCCACGGCGACGCCGGACGGCCGCCTCCTGGTGGTGGGCACCGGGGCGGTGGAGCCCGGCGACGGCAAGGGCCCGTCGCTGACGGTGCGTTCCCCGGACGGGACGGAGCGGGTGTTCCCGCTGGACGGCCCGCACGAGGACGTGGCCGTCTCCCGGGACGGCCGTACCGCCTACGTCACCGGCGGATTCACCCGCGACGGGTACTGGAACGGCATCACCGTCGTCGACCTGGACTCGGGCGTCACCCGCCGCCTGGCCGCGGGGGACCGGCCGCTGGGCGTCGCCGTGCTGTGAACCGGCCCGGGGCGCGGGGCCGGGACACGGGGGCAAGGGCGGGGCCGGGACACGGGGCGGGGCCGCACGGGAGGGTGGCCCCGCGCCCGAGGGCGGGGCCCGGTCAGGCCGGGCCCGTTCCCGGGGCCTGGGCCCCGCCGCCCGCCCTGACCGCGGCGAGGGCGGCCGCGTGCAGGCCCGCCGGGTCGCCGTGGTGGGGGAGCGGGCCGCCGGTCAGCGTGTACCACTCGTCGGCGTCGGTGTACTGGATGTCGAACCGGACCAGGCCCCCGTCCTGTTCCGTCGTGCGCAGGGTGAGCGGGCCGGTGATGACGCCCACCTCGTCCGTCATCGCGCCGCCGGGACCGGCCTTCGCCTCGTCCTGCCACTGCCGGGGCGCGGGTGTCGCACCGGTCATGAGGCGCAGGTGTCCAGCATCGTGGTGAGCATCTTCTTCTCCGGTTCGGTGACGGTCAGTTCGTACGCGGACTTCACGGTGGTCCAGGCCCGGCCGTACTGGCACCAGCTCGCCTTGTCCGGCGGCTGCCACAGGTCGGGGCTCTGGTCGCCCTTCGACCGGTTGGAGGCCGCGGTCACGGCCAGCAGCTGCGGGTGGGTCAGGTCGTTGGCGAAGGACTTGCGCCGGGCGGCGTCCCAGCCGGCGGCGCCCGAGCGCCACCCCTCGGCCAGCGGCACCATGTGGTCGATGTCCATCTTCCCGGCGTCGGTGACGACCACCGCGTCGTAGAGGCTCTTCCACGTGCCGGACACGGCCTTGCACTCGCCGTCCTGCTTGACGTCGGCGCCGTCGCGCCGCAGGACGGTCTCACGGGTGTCGCACTTGTTCCCCTGCTGGGCCCAGTGCGTGAACCGGTCCCGGCTGTACCCCGCCATCGTGCCCGCCGGCGCGACCTTCAGCGCGGCCAGCCGGGTACGGGCCACGGCCACGGTGACCAGTCCGGGCAGCACGTCACCGGCCGCCGGTTCGCCGCCACCGCCCGGCTTCCCCGGGTCCGCCGGTTGGCCCCCGTCCGCAGGCGGGGACGCCGGCGTCCGCTCCGAGGAGGGCGGCTTCCCGTCGGGTCCCGTCCCCACCGGACCGGAACACCCCGCCGCGGCCAGCAGCAACCCCGCGGCCAGCACCGCACCCGGCACGCGTATCTGACGAACCATGACCCCACCCCACACCCGACTCCGCGTCAATGTCCCCGGGAGCCTACCCAGAACCGGACATTCAACCGGACCACGACCCTCCGGAGGGTGTTGTCAGTGGCTCTCGCTAGTCTCCCGGCATACCGCAGCTCAGGGGGGTCCCACCCCCGTGGACAGGGCTGCGCGGAACCGGGCGGGACACGCGGGAGAGGTGCGGGCGGATGGCATGGCTGGCAGCGGGCGAGGGGTACGAAATCGCCCTGGTGGAAGGGCGGGTGGCGGCGCGGTCGACCGGCGGCCGCGCGAGCGGGAGGCAGTTGAAGTCACTGCCCAAGGCACTGAAGGACCATCCCGAGGTGGACCGGCTGCGCCGGCTCGCCGAATGGCTCGACCGGCACGAGGCGTCCTGCGTCGCCCAGGCCGACGCCTGGATGGTGTCCTCACTGCCGGTGCCGACCGCGCTGATCGCCCGGGTCTGGCCCGACGAGGCATGGCAGCGCGCCCTGCGCGACCTCGCCGTCGTCGGCCAGGCCCCTGAGGAGGCGGGCTTCCTGCGCGACGCCACCGCCTCCGGTGAACTGAAGGTGGTCGACCTCGACGGCGAGACGGTCCGGCTCTCCCCGCGCACGGTGACCCTGCCGCACCCCGTGCTGCTGCCCGACCTGGAAGACGTACGGGAGTTCGCCGCCGAACTGGGCATCCAGCAGCGGGTCGAGCAGATCCACCGCGCCACCTGGCACAAGCCCGACGGGCTCGCGGAGACCGCCACCGAGGTCCGCGACTACGCGGGCGGCGTCTTCGCCACCCGCTTCGGCCTCGCCGCCCGGGCCACCGGCCTCGGCTACCGGGTCTCCGGCGGCTACGCGACCTGCAAGGTCCGCGACGCTGGCCGCGGCCGCGCCGTCGAGGCGGCGGTGTGGATCGGCGAACCGTACTACGAGGACGAGACGAGTACCGGCGCCCTGAACTGGCACGACGAGGACGGCCGGGCCGTACGCCTGGCGGAGGTCGGACCGGTCGCCTGGTCCGAGGGCATGAGGATGGCCGCGGCGCTGTACGCCGGGCGCAAGATCGAGGAGGGCGGGGACGCGTGAGCACCGACCGGATGGACAAGGACGAGACGGGCACCGAGGCGCCGGGCACCGAGGCGCCGGGCACCGAGGAGGCCGCGCTCCTGCTCAAGGCGGGCGCCGTGCTCCCGCCCGGTACGACCGGCGCCGGGCCCGGCGCGGTCGAGCTGACCGCGCGCACCTACCGGCACCCCGCCCTCGGAGACGACCGCGTCGTCGTCCGGCTCGCCGCCGCCGAACTCGGCGCCGCCGAGGACCTCGCCGCGGGGTTCCTGGGACTCGTGCGGGACGGAGACGAGCCGGCCGTCGTCGGCCTCGGCCGCCGCCAGGCCCTCGGCTTCCCCGAGTGGGTCCTCGTGCACCACCCCGAGGACGGGCACCACGCCCTCGCCGTCGTCCCCGAACTGGACCGGCTCGCCCGCCAGGCCAAGACCAAGCCCAAGGCCGCCCTCGACGCCTGCCACGAACTCGCCGGCCGGCTCGGCGCGTCCGTACCGCACTTCCTCCCCGTCTTCTACGAACAGGCCGCCCGTACCTTCCTCGCCGTCGAGAACACCACGTACGCCTCCCAGCTGTTCGGCCGCGCCCGCACCGCCGAGGCCCAGTACGGCCTCGACGTCGACGAGGACCGCCTCGACGCCGTCTTCCTCGAGTTCGCCCTGGCCGGCGCCCTGCCGGTGAAGGTGCTCACCGGCTACGGCAAGGACCTGGCCGCCCGCGTCACCCCCGCCGAAGCCCACGCACGCTTCCGCCGCCTGTGCGTGCGCCGGACCGCCGGCGGGCTGCCGCCCTCCGCGCAGGCCGCCGGCGAACTGCGCCGCCTGGCCCGCGCCGCCGGCCTGACGGGCACCGAGCCCGAGCAGGACTACCTCGCCGAACTGCTGCCGCTGCCCGCCACCCTGCGCGCCGCGACCGGCTGGTGGAGGGCCCACCGGAGCGCCCTCGTCGCGCTGGCCCGGCGCGTTCCCGCCGTACGGGGCATCCTCCTCGGGCTGACGCCGCCCGGCGGCGGCGACAGCACCGCCCTCACCGCCCTGTGGCTCGGCCTCCTCGAGGAGTCCGGAGCCACCGCCGGCCTGGTCTCCGCGGACCTTCCGGCGGACCAGCGCTGCGCCGACGGCGCCGCCGGCTGGCTGGAGCGCTTCCACGCCGCCCGGCACGCCGGCTGGGGCGTCCACCCCACGCTGCCGGACCTGCTCGGTCTCGTCGAACGGTGCGCTCCGGCACTGCGCACCGAACTCGCCCGCCCCGGCCGCGAGGCCGGGCTGCGCATCGGCGTCCAGGACGCCGACCTGCTCGACCTCCTGCTCACCCTCGGCCTCCCCGTCGCCGACCCGGACGAGACCGACGGACGACGCCGCCACGACCAGCTCAACCTCCGTGACTGGGCCCGCGCCGACCAGCGCCGCGACCTGCTCGCCATCGCCGCCGACGCACGCTTCCACCCGGCCTTCGACCGGGCGCTGAACGCCCTCGGCGACGCCACCGGCGGCGCCGACATCATCCGGGCCGCCGCCGCCTCCCCCGGCGGCCGCCCGCTGCTCACCCGCTGGGTGCGCACCGTCGCGGCGGCCTCCACCGCCACCGGCCTGCCCGGAGTCCCCGACGCCATCCGGCGCCTGACCTGGCTGCCCGCCGAAGGTCTCGCACTGGCCCCCGCGGAAGTCGCCGAGGCCGCCGCCTCCGACCTCGCCGAGACGCTGGCCCGCACCCTGCGCGGCGGTCTCTTCGAGGAGCTGCGCTGGGCCTCGTGGGAGAGCGCCGTCGCCGAACTCTCCCCCGACCGGGACTCGTCCGACCTGACCGTGGTCGAAGCCTGGCCCCACCTGATCGTCGCCAACCGGACACAGGTCCGGGTCATAGACGCCGACTCCACCGTCCTCACCCACGACCTGCGCGTGCCCGCCGGCTCCGGACACCGCCTCGGCTTCCACTACGTCGACGGCGAGCTGCTCGTCTTCTGGTCCTCCTGGGGCGCCGGCCAGGTCCAGGGCTACTGGCACACCTCGCCCGGCACCGTCATCACCCTGGAGACCGACCGCAGCCACTGGTCCCTGCGGTCCGACCACATCAGCCTGCCCCTGCCGGGCGGCGGCCGCGCCACCGGAGCGGGCGTCCTGCACGCCGGCGACACCCGGCTGCCCGAGGAGAAGCCGCTGCTCGGCGACGGAACCTCGTACTGGGTCTGGCACTCCCGCGACCAGCACCGCGACGGCGGCTGGACCGAATACGACCCCGCGGGCCCCGCCTATGGGCGCGACTCCCTGCCCGCCTTCCTCACCGACGCCCCGCACGGCCACCCGGACACCGCCACCCTGAACGGACACGGTTCCTGGCTGCGCCCCGCGCCCGAGGTCGCCGGCTCGGTGCTCGGCGCCCCCGCCGACGGCCTGCTCGGCTGGCGCGCGGTACGCCTCCAGGGCAACGGCTGGCACGGCAGCGACACCGGCGGCCGGTCCGTCACCGTCCCCGAGGGCCACGACGCGCCCGTCGCCGCCGTCACCTTCCCCGGCGACGACCGGCCGCGCGCCCTGTCCCACCACTGGCGCGAGCTCAGCCTCACCGACCCGGACGGCGTGGTCACCGCCACCTCGCGCGGGGACCACGGCCACGCCGCCTTCGCCACGGGCAGCGTCGAACTCCCGCCGCTGTCCCACTGGTACGCCCTGCGCCCGCGCGACCCCGAGGGCTCGGCAGCCCTGCGCGCGGCCGACCGGGAAAGCGTCGCCGCCCTGCTCAAGGCCGCCGCCGCGGCCGAACTCGTCACCGACCTGCCCGGTCTGGTGAGCGCGGCCCTGCCGCGGGTCACCGCACCCCAGCTGATCGGCGGCATCGTCGAGGTGCTCCGCTTCACCCTCACCCAGCAGAAGGCCCTCGACGCCGTCGCCGCCCGGCTCCACCCGGACGGCGAAGCCGCCGAGGACACCGTCCGCGGCCCCGCCGACCGGCTGATCGGCGACGCGCTCAGCGGCCTCATCGGCTCCGGCTACCACCGCTGGGGCAGCGACCACGACTCCGCGCACCGGGTGCTGCGCGAGCTCGCCGCCGCCCGCGCGCGGACCGAAGACGCCGGAATCCCCGGCCGGCTCCACTTCGACGCCCCCGCGCTGCCGCAGTCCGGGCTGCCGTGGACCGGGCTGCTGGACGAGCCCGCCGCCGTCGCCTACCGCGCCGTCGCGCCCGGAACCGGCGAGGAGCAGCGGGCGGCCCTCACCGGGCTGCTCGCCGCCGTCGACGCCCTCGGCCTGGCCTCGGCCGAAGGCTCCGCGGACCGTTGGCGCCGGGTCCTGCTCCACCTGGACCGGCGCCACCTGGAGACCCCCGACGGCATCGGCCGCAACCTCCACCAGCGCTCCGTGCTCACCCTCGGCGGCGGCGCCGCGCTCGCCCTCACCGAGCACTCCGCGTCCGTCCCCGACGGGCACGAGTTCGGCGCCCTGTTCCACGACCCGACCGGCCGGTTCGAGGTGCCCGGCCCCTACACCGCACGCGGGGACGCCCCGCTCGGCGACCGTCGGCGCGGCCCCGGCTGGCTGTCCGGGTTCCTCGCGGCGGCCGCCGAGCACGGCCCGGCGCCCTTCCGGGCCGAAACCGCCGAGGAGTTCGGCCGCCTCACCGGAACCTCCGGCGCGCTCGCGCGGCTCGTGGTCGCCGGGATGCCGCACATCGACGACTGGGGGCGCAACTTCCTGCCCACGGAGCTGCGTACGGCCCTCGGCCTCAAGGCCGCCGACGCCGCGACCGCCCGCGACGAGCTCAGGAACCTCGACGTCGACGTGCGACGGGCCGTCGTCGCCGCGCTGCTGCCCGCCGATCCGGCCCGGCTGTGGAGCGAGGGCCCGGACGCGGCCGCCGCCGCTCAGGTGTGGAACGCCCGCGTGGGCCGGCGTACGCCCGTACCGGACTGGCTGGCCACCGAGGCCGCGCGCGCCGTGTCCGGCGGGTGGCCCGCGCACCGTTCGCTGCCGGCCCTGCTCGACCCCGCGGCCTCGCGGGAGCTGAGCGTCGATGTCGCGTGGACCGTGCGGGGCGACCACGCGGAGCCCCGCGAACCGGCCACCGATCCGTTCACCTCCTCCGTCCTGTCCGGGACCGTCGCCCTGGCCGCCTGGCTCGCGCACCGGCTGCCCGCGGGCGATCCCGTACGGGCCGTGCTGCCGCCCGCGCTGACCGCCGTACGGCAGCGGCTGGCCGCGCCCGACCTGCTGCTCGGCTTCTGGACCTACACCAGCCTCGCCGACTTCCGGTCGGCGGCGGGCACCCCGACCGAGACCGCCGGGGACCACGAGCGCTACGGCGCGGTCCTGCTGCCCACCGCCGACGGCCGGCCCAGGCCCGCGCTGCGGCCGTCCCTGCTGGACTCCACGGGCTCCGACCCGTACCTGCCGATGCTGCGCGGCACCGACCAGCACCCCTCGGGCGTGGAGGTGGCGCTGCGGGCCGTGCACGACCCGCGCTTCGCCGCGCTGCTCGCCGACCCGGGAACCCCCGCGGCGGGAACCGCCGACGCGGACGGCACGTGGTGGCCGCAGGACCCGAGCCGCTCGGTGCCGGAGGTGGTGGCGGAGGTCTCCGCCACCCACGGCCTCGGCGCCGACGCGGCCGCCCTGTACCTGGCACTGCTGGCCATGCCCGACCCCACCGACCGCAACACGGCGCGCTGGACGGGCTGGAAGCCGGCCCGCCTCAAGGCGGCCCGCGCCGAACTGGCCGCCACCGACCTGGTGGTGACGGCGAACCGGGCCCGGGCGGGGCGCACGCTGTTCCTGCCGGGAGGATGGAGCGAGCAGTCCTCACCGGTGCTGCCGGTGGAACAGTGGAAGCTCCCGCTGTACGGCCTGGCGGCGGGCGGCGCGCCGGCCCTGGGCGTCCTGGTGCCCGGCGAACCGGCCGCGGAACTGTACCGGCGGGCCTGGGCGCGCGTCCGGGAGGGCGACGGGCCCCGCTTCGAACAGCTCCAGGTCAAGCGCACCCGCAGGCGCCGCGGCTGAGGGAGCGGTTGTTGAGGAGCGGGGGTGCCAGCGCGTCCAGCACCGCATGGTGCGGCACGCTCCCGGTCGGCAGCAGCCCGACCGGGTTCCAGTCCTCCACCACCAGCCAGCGGTCCGGCTC
>NZ_JBEOXU010000210.1:0-8306 GCF_040296725.1 Streptomyces sp. NPDC002044 | reverse complement strand
GTGCGGGGGCCGGAAGCGGCGGCGGGGTGACGGCGCAGCGGCGGCGCCGGCGCGGCCCGGGCGGACCCCGGCGGGCCCATGGGGACCGCCGGGACACCGAGGCCGGAACTCGCCGTACCGGGGGCCACCGGGCCACCCCGAAGGACCCTCGGCCGGGGGCCAGGGGCGGCGGCCGGCCCCCGGCCGGGCGGCCGAAGGGCGGCGGCCGGAAGGCGGCGGCGGAAGGCGGGCGGCCGGATCGCCCGGCCGTGGCGGAGTCAGCCGGTGCGGCGCTTGGGGAGTCAGCCGGTGCGGCGCTTGCGGAGTCAGCCGGTGCGGCGCTTGCGGAGCCTGTGGGCCAGGTCGACCAGCCGGGAGCCCGGCTTCGGGCGTGCCTCGATGTTGCCCAGGAGCGCGAAGCCGCGGACGATCACCACGGGCGCCTGCGGGTCCGTCTCCCCGCGGGCCTCGCCGCGCACCTCGAAGTTGCCGAGGACGCCGCTGCCGTAGCCGCGCAGGGTGACGTTCTCCGGGACCACCACGTCGACGTTGCCGAGCACGCACGTCACGTTGATCTCGGTGACCTGCTGCTCGAAGACCGCTTCGGTGAGGTCGATGCTGATGTCGCCCATGACCGAGACGGCGCGGGTGTGGGCCCCCGGCCGCCAGCGGCCCTTGCGGGCGGAGCTGCTGCACACGGCGACGACCGTCTCCACCGGACCCGTCGACGCCCCGGAGGACCCGAGCGGGCTCGCGGGCGCGGCGTGGGCGCCGCCGGGCGCGGGCAGGTCGCGTACGAGCACGTCCAGTTCCCCCACCGTCTTGACGGCGTAGAGCACGTCGAGGCGTTCGGAGTGCTCCTCGGGGGTCAGCCGGCCCTCGGCCACGGCGTCGCCGAGGATCTGGGCGATCCGGTCCCGGTCGGCGTCGGAGGCGCGCAGCCCGCCCGGGCCGGGCGCGGAGGCCGGTGCCGATGCCGGCGCCGGACCGGGCGCGGGCGCGGGCGCGGAGGCGGGCACCGGGGCCGGGGCGGGCTCGGGTGCGGGGGCGGCGGGGTGCTTTTCCAGGTCCACGCCGCCCAGCATAGCGAGACACGATAGATCGCGATACTGCCGAGTGAGCCTTACCTCACAAGCATCCCCCGACCGGGAGGTCCTACGCTGGTGGACTGCGCTGCCAATTGGTCGTCAGCGCTGTCTGCCGAGTGAGGAATGGCCCCAATGCCGGAGTTCGCGTACACCGACCTGCTGCCCCTGGGCGAGGACAACACCCCCTATCGGCTGGTCACCGCCGAGGGCGTGTCCACCTTCGAGGCGGACGGACGTACGTTCCTCAAGGTGGAGCCGGAGGCGCTGCGCACGCTCGCCGAAGAGGCGATCCACGACATCCAGCACTTCCTGCGCCCCGCGCACCTCGCCCAGCTGCGCCGCATCATCGACGACCCGGAGGCGAGCGCGAACGACAAGTTCGTCGCCCTGGACCTGCTGAAGAACGCGAACATCGCGGCGGCCGGCGTCCTGCCGATGTGCCAGGACACGGGTACGGCCATCGTGATGGGCAAGCGCGGACAGAACGTGCTGACCTCAGGCGGCGACGAGGCGGCCCTCTCCCGCGGCATCTTCGACGCGTACACCCGCCTGAACCTGCGCTACTCGCAGATGGCCCCGCTCACCATGTGGGAGGAGAAGAACACCGGCTCGAACCTGCCCGCGCAGATCGAGCTGTACGCGACCGACGGCGGCGCGTACAAGTTCCTCTTCATGGCCAAGGGCGGCGGCTCCGCGAACAAGTCCTTCCTCTACCAGGAGACCAAGGCGGTCCTCAACGAGACCTCCATGATGAAGTTCCTGGAGGAGAAGATCCGCTCGCTCGGCACGGCGGCCTGCCCGCCCTACCACCTGGCGATCGTGGTCGGCGGCACCTCCGCCGAGCACGCGCTCAAGACCGCCAAGTACGCCTCCGCGCACTACCTGGACGAACTGCCCCGCGAGGGCTCGCCGCTCGGCCACGGCTTCCGCGACGAGGCCCTGGAGCAGCAGGTCTTCGAGCTGACCCAGAGGATCGGCATCGGGGCGCAGTTCGGCGGCAAGTACTTCTGCCACGACGTGCGCGTGGTGCGCCTGCCCCGGCACGGCGCCTCGCTGCCCGTCGCGATCGCCGTGTCCTGCTCGGCGGACCGCCAGGCCACCGCGAAGATCACCGCCGAGGGGGTCTTCCTGGAGCAGCTGGAGACCGACCCGGCGCGCTTCCTGCCGGAGACCACGGACGAGCACCTCAGCGAGGCGGCGGACGTCGTCTCCATCGACCTGAACCGGCCGATGGACGAGATCCTGGCGACGCTGACGCGGCACCCGGTCAAGACCCGCCTCTCCCTCACCGGCCCGCTGGTCGTGGCGCGCGACATCGCGCACGCCAAGATCAAGGAGCTGCTGGACTCGGGCGCCGAGATGCCGCAGTACCTGAAGGACCACCCGGTCTACTACGCGGGCCCCGCGAAGACCCCCGCGGGCTACGCGTCGGGCTCCTTCGGCCCGACGACGGCCGGCCGCATGGACTCGTACGTGGAGCAGTTCCAGGCGGCCGGCGGCTCCAAGGTCATGCTGGCCAAGGGCAACCGCTCCCAGCAGGTGACGAACGCGTGCGGCACGCACGGCGGCTTCTACCTCGGCTCGATCGGCGGCCCGGCGGCGCGGCTCGCGCAGGACTGCATCAAGAAGGTCGAGGTCCTGGAGTACGAGGAGCTCGGCATGGAGGCGGTCTGGCGGATCGAGGTCGAGGACTTCCCGGCCTTCATCGTCGTGGACGACAAGGGCAACGACTTCTTCCAGGACCCGTCCCCCGCAACGACGTTCACCCACATCCCGGTGCGCGGCCCCGGCATGTAGCGTCCGCCGCCGCGCGGCTCCGGGCGCCCTCGGAGCCGCGCGGAGCCGCGCGGCGCGTCCACGACACCACCGCGCCCGCGCCGGGAGACGGCCCGCATCGGGTTAACGTCGGGGACACGGCGCCGCCGCTGCCCGTTCATCCCGGTTTGCAAGGATTTCCGTATGACCGCGATCCGTACCGCCCGCCCTGCCGGCGCCCTCCGGGTGGTCGCCCACCGCGGGGCCTCCCACGAGCACCCCGAGCACACGATCGCGGCCTACCGGCAGGCGATCGGCGACGGGGCCGACGCCCTGGAATGCGACGTGCGGCTCACCGCGGACCGCCGGCTGGTCTGCGTGCACGACCGGCGCGTGGAGCGGACCTCCGACGGGCGCGGCGCGGTCTCCGCGCTGACGTACGCGCAGCTCTCCGCGCTGGACTTCGGGGCCTGGAAGGGCGAGGGGCACACCGGGGCCCGGGTGCTGCTCTTCGAGGACCTGCTGCGGGAGGCCCTGGCGGCGCCGCGGCCGGTCGGGCTCGCCGTCGAGACCAAGCACCCCACGCGTACGGGCGGCCTGCTGGAGGCGGAACTGGTGCGGGTGCTCAAGCAGTACGGGCTGGCCGACGGCGCCTCGGGCCGGGTCGAGGTGATGAGCTTCTCCCGCTCCGCCCTGACCCGTCTGCACCGGCTCGCGCCCGGTCTGCCCGCCGTGTACCTGATGGAGCGGCGGCTGCGCCCGGTGCGCCCGCCGTACGCGACCCACGCGGGCCCGGGCATCGACCTCGTGCGCCGCGATCCGGGGCTGGTGGGCCGGCTGAGGGCCCGCGGGCTGGCCGTACGGGTGTGGACCGTGGACGAGCCGGAGGATGTCGAGCTGTGCGTGCGGCTCGGGGTGGACACGCTGATCACCAACCGGCCGCGAGAGGTGCGCAAGCTGCTGCGGGACCTGTGACGCCCGGCCGGGGTGCGCCGGCCGGGCGTGGGGGGCGGGGGTGTGACGGGGCGGGGGTGTTACCGGGCGGTCAGTGCGGTGCGGGGGTGCGGGGTCGTCAGACGAAGCGCTGGTTCGCGGACCCGTTGCAGGTCTGCAGCCGCAGCGGGTCGCGGCCGGCGGCCACGGTCAGGCACAGGCCCGGTGAGGCGGCGGGCCGGAGGGTCGCGCCGTCGCGGACATAGCTCTGGTTGGCGCCGCCGTGGCAGTTCCAGACGACGAGGCCGG
Organism: Streptomyces sp. NPDC002044; assembly: GCF_040296725.1. Classification (NCBI taxonomy): domain Bacteria; kingdom Bacillati; phylum Actinomycetota; class Actinomycetes; order Kitasatosporales; family Streptomycetaceae; genus Streptomyces; species Streptomyces sp. NPDC002044. Next base: position 4,242 of record NZ_JBEOXU010000210.1, on the reverse strand, counting down.
TGCCGGGGCCGTAGGCGGCTCCGGGGACGTCCAGGCAGCGGTCCTGGGTCAGCCCGAGGTGAACCGACCTGCGGGCCGTGTCGTACCACCAGGTCTGGTTGCGGCCGCCGTGGCAGTCCCAGCCGACGACCTTGGTGCCGTTGGCGCTGGACCCGCCGGAGGAGTCGAGGCAGTTGGCCGTCGCCTCGTTCCGAAGGGGCTTGTAGAGGTCGTCCCAGGCGCCCGCCTGCAGCACCGGGGTGCCGGTGCTCGCCGGGTCGGCGCAGGAGCCCTCGCGCAGGCCGGAGGTGTAGAGCTGGGTCAGGCAGGACGCGAACGCGCCGTGACCGCGGTAGTTGGGGTGGAAGGACTGGCGGGCGGTGTTCTCGTCCCACGGGAAGTGGTCCGCGAGGTCGAGGTAGAGGCCACGGGCCCAGGGGTCCTCCATGCAGACCTCGTGGCCGTGGAAGAGACGGGAGTTGTCCAGGTAGACCGCGCCGGAGGCGAGGGCCGCGGCGCGCATTCCCTTCTCGAAGGTCGGCACCGCGTAGTTGCGGCCCCAGGTGGCGTCGGAGTCGTATCCGGCGCAGCCTCCGGGGAGCTTGCCGGGGAAGTTGGGGTTGTCGTGGAAGTCGGGGCCGATGGGGCTGGGGTAGCCCATGAGGACCAGCTTGTAGTCGGTGTCGGCGTAACCCGCGTCGCGCATGACCGTCTTGAGGTCGGCGACGGTGGACTCCACCTTGGGCTTCAGGCCGTCGACGCGCGCCTGCCAGCCGGGGGCGTACTTGGGCTCGCAGGCGCCCTGGATGAGCACCCAGCGGGTCACGCAGTCGGTCATGACGGGGCCGAACTGCAGGTCGTCGTTGGCCCCGGCGACGAGCAGGACCATCTTGATCTTCGTGTTGCGTGCTTTGATGGCCAGGCTGTCGCTCTGCACCAGCTCGTCGGCGTACTGCTTGGAGCCGCCGATCCTGATGTTGCCGGTGTACCCGCCGGAGCAGGCGACGTTGAAGGTGAGGTCGGCCGGGATGCCGGTGCGGTGGATCGCCGAGTCGGGCGAGCGGTGGCACTGGTTGTTCGGCGTGTTCGTGGCGGGGTCGTAGTTCCCGACGCCCTCGCCCGAGATCTCGCTGTCGCCCAGTGAGATCAGGCCGGTCTTGCGCTGGTTCAGCGGCCGCACGGCCGCGTCGCCGTAGATCCGGACCGACTCGGCGGCGCGGATCGCCTCCAGTTCGGGCGGGAGGGGGGTGGCCGCGGCGGCGGGTGCGGCGGGGACGGCCGCCTGGGCCATGGGGGTGACGGCGGTGACGCCCCCGAGGGCGGCCGCGAACGCCGCGACCGCGACGACGGTAGATCTGAGCCTGGACTTCGTTACGGCACGTGCCATGAACGCCTCCCCGGATGTCAGTGTTACCCACGGTATTTACTGGCCGGTAGGGGAGTTGGGAACACTTCGAACAAGACAATTGCTCAACTTTTTGAGGAGGCCACGAACATGACCGAGGACCAGCAGGCCGAAGCGTTCCGGACCGAGCACGACTCCATGGGTGACGTACGGGTGCCCGCGCACGCCAAATGGCGTGCCCAGACCCAGCGCGCGGTGGAGAACTTCCCCATCTCCGGGCAGCGGCTGGAACACGCCCACATCGCGGCGCTCGCCCGCATCAAGGCCGCGGCCGCGGTGGTGAACGCGCGCCTCGGCGTCGTGGACCCGGACATCGCCGAGGCGATCCGCTCGGCCGCGGAGGAGGTCGCCGACGGCCGCTGGGACGACCACTTCCCGGTGGACGTCTTCCAGACGGGCTCGGGCACCTCGTCCAACATGAACGCCAACGAGGTGATCGCGACCCTGGCCGCCGAACGGCTCGGCCGCGAGGTCCACCCCAACGACCACGTCAACGCCTCCCAGAGCTCCAACGACGTGTTCCCGTCCTCCATCCACATCGCCGCCACCGCCGCCGTCACCGGCGCGCTCATCCCGGCCCTGGAGCACCTCGCCGCCTCCATGGAGCGCAAGGCCGAGGAGTTCGCCGACGTCGTCAAGGCCGGCCGGACGCACCTGATGGACGCCACCCCGGTCACCCTGGGACAGGAGTTCGGCGGGTACGCGGTCCAGATCCGCTACGGCGTCGAACGGCTCCGCGCGGCCCTCCCCCGGCTGGCCGAACTGCCGCTGGGCGGCACCGCGGTGGGCACCGGGATCAACACCCCGCCCGGCTTCTCGGCTGCCGTGATCGCCGAGGTGGCCGCCGCCACCGGGCTGCCGCTGACCGAGGCCCGCAACCACTTCGAGGCCCAGGGCGCCCGGGACGCGCTGGTGGAGACCTCGGGCATGCTCCGCACGGTCGCCGTCTCGCTCACCAAGATCTCCAACGATCTGCGCTGGATGGCTTCCGGACCGCGCACCGGATTGGCCGAAATCAATCTCCCGGATCTCCAGCCGGGCTCGTCGATCATGCCGGGGAAGGTCAATCCGGTCATCCCGGAGGCCGTCCTGATGGTCGCCGCCCAGGTGATGGGGAACGACGCCGCGGTCGCCGTCGCGGGCGCCGCCGGAAACTTCGAGCTGAACGTGATGCTCCCCGTGATGGCCAGGAACCTCCTCGAATCGATCCGGCTGCTCGGCAGCGCCAGCCGCCTGCTGGCCGACCGCACGGTCGACGGAATCACCGCCAACACCGCCCGGGCCAGGGAGTACGCCGAATCCTCGCCCTCCGTGGTGACCCCGCTGAACCGCTACATCGGCTACGAGGAGGCCGCCAAGGTCGCCAAGAAGGCGCTCGCCGAACGCAAGACGATCCGGGAGGTCGTCCTGGAGTCCGGCTACGTGGACCGGGGCGCGCTCACCCTCGAACAGCTGGACGAGGCTCTCGACGTGCTGCGGATGACCCGCCCCTGACGCACCGTCCCCGCCCCCCGCGCAGGGTCCGGATCCGGTCGAATTCCGTCGCCGAACCCCTCCGTGACCTGCACCGCAGCGGGGGCGCGGGGTGCCGCCCTAAGATCTGCGCATGACAGGTACTTTCCGGCCCGCGGGCGGCGCGGAGCGGGGCGCCGCGCGGGCCGCGCGCTGGGCGCCCGGGGAGCAGATCCTCTGGCGCTACCGCGACAACGCCCCGGGCCTCCGCGGCGGGGTGCACATCTGCCGCCCGGTGACCGTCGTACGGGACACCGACGAGCTGCTGGCCGTGTGGATGGCTCCGGGCACCGAGTGCGTCAAGCCGGTCCTGGCCGACGGCACGCCCGTGCACGCCGAACCGCTCGCCACCCGCTACACCGCGCCGTGGACGACGGTGCGCTCCCGCTGGTTCGGCACCGGCGTGCTGAAGCTGGCGCGGCCCGGGGACCCGTTCTCCGTATGGCTGTTCTGGGAACGCGGCTGGCGGTTCAAGAACTGGTACGTGAACCTGGAGGAGCCCCGGGCCCGCTGGGCGGGCGGGGTCGACTCCGAGGACCACTTCCTGGACATCGCCGTGCACCCGGACCGCAGCTGGACGTGGCTGGACGAGGACGAGTTCGCGCAGGCCCAGCGGGCCGGTCTGATGGACCGGGCGCAGGCGCGGCGGGTCCGGGACGCGGGGCGGGCCGCGGTGGAGCTGATCGGCTCCTGGGGGCCGCCCTTCTCCGACGGCTGGCAGGACTGGCGGCCGGACCCGGCCTGGACGGTCCCGGCCCTGCCGGAGGACTGGGACCGCACTCCGGCGCACATGACGTCATGAGACCCTTGATGCGCCCCCAGGTTCGAAACGTAGGATCGTCCTCCGCGAGGTCGCGCGCGCGGGACGGTGCCGGTCGGACCGGACATCCGCAAGTGGCTTGTCGTACACGGGACTTGACCGGAGGCCGGCAGGACTGACTGACGAGGGGCGGGGTCCACCGGGCGAAGTTCGGCGGGGGTCCCCGGACGAAGTCTGGGGGAGGATGTCCGGGGCGGTGGTGTCCCGGGCGCTGAGCGGGTATACCGCGACTGACCGAGTTGAGTGCAGCGCACATCGAGCGCAAACGGACGGAATTCCACGCGTGACGGAGTACCCCACCTCTCAGGAGGGCCCGCAGCCTGCCGCGGCCACCGCGACACCGGCCCCGGGCGGCTCCGCCGTGCCCTTCGCCTCCGGCGCGTCGGCCGCTCCCGCGCCGGGCTCCGGCGCCCGCGGCCCGGCCCGCGGCGGATCCGCGCCGATGATCACGATCCGGGTCACGAAAAGTCCGCCTCACGTCTACCCGGTCGGCTGCCGCCCCGGCCGGTGTTCCGGGGGGTCTCCC
>NZ_JBEOXU010000209.1:0-8433 GCF_040296725.1 Streptomyces sp. NPDC002044 | reverse complement strand
CCCGGTACTTACGGGGTATGGGCCGCCCCCCCCGGGGGGGCCCCCCTTCGGCGTTTCACGCCGGGTGAGCCGGGGTGAGCCGGGACGTCCCGGCGCAGCCCCCGCGCGCATCGATGTCAGTGGCCGCTGCGACGATCGTGTCCGACGGCCGTCGTCACCAGGGGGAGATCATGACCGAACAGTCCAGGACCGCCCGCAGGGCCTTGCTGACCGGAGCCGTGGCCGGACTGGCGGGTGCGGCGGTGGTGTCCGGTACCCCGGCCGCAGCCGCCCCGGCGGCCGGCGGGACGCCGGACTGGTTCGACGTGAAGGGGCACGGGGCGGTCGGCGACGGCTCCGCCGACGACACGGCCGCCGTCCAGCGCGCACTCGACGCGGCGGCCGCGGCGGGCGGCGGCACGGTGTACTTCCCCGTCGGCAGGTACCTGGTCAGGCCGGCGGCGGGGAATCCCGCCCTGGCCGTCAAGGCCGACGGGATCCGTCTCGTCGGCGCCGGCGCCAAAGCCTCCACCCTGATCAAGGGCGGCAACGGCATCCTGCTCAGGATGTCGGGTACCGGCCCGGCCTACTCCACCGGAGCCACCCACCGCCGCTACTGCTCCGTCGAGAACCTCGGGTTCAACGGCAACCGCAAGACCGGCCTGCTGCTGGAGCTCTACTACAACAACAACTCCTCCTTCCGCGACGTCTTCATGACCTCCAACAACGACCTGTGCGTCGACGCCGTCGAGTTCTGGGACTCCCGCTTCTCCAACCTGGTCGTGGAGGAGTGCACCGGCACCACCGGCAGCACCACCCAGCCCAACATCTGGCTCCGCAACGCCTCCTCCGCCACCGAGGGAACCTGGGGCCACAGCAAGGACAACATCAACCAGATCCACTTCACCGGCTGCCGCCTGGAGGCTTTCGGCACGGGTGCGCTGTGGATCGGCCAGGGGGCGGTCACCACCAACAACCCCAATGGCGTCTACCTCACCGACTGCAAGTTCGAGACCTCCCGGATGCAGGGAGGCCCGCACCTGAAGACCGACGCCGGCTGCAAGCACGTCTACGCGACCAACATCTACTGCTACGCCGGGGACTTCGCGCCGGGCACCCCCGCCACCGCACGCAACGTCATCGGGTGGGCGGCGAGCTCCAGCGCGCTGGAGAACGTGGTCATAGCCAACCGGGACAAGGCCACGGTCAACGCGGGCGTCGCCCTCTACTCGGGCCCCGGCTCCACCGCCGTCCTGCGCAACGTCGTCGGGCTCTACGCCACCGCGCCCACCGGCACCCACATCTACTACGAGCAGTCGTCCACCGGAGACTTCCGGGTGGAGAACAGCTACGGCACGACCGGAGCCCAGGCCACCGGGACGGTTCCGGTCAAGAACGCGCCGAACCCGCCCCTGCGCCTGGTCGCCGGCCCCGTCACCGACGCCGCCTTCACCCGCCCGCCGCTCGACGGCACCATGGCCGTGGACTCGGTGAACAAGCGGCTCTACGTCCGCGTCGGCGGCCGGTGGCTCTGGTCCGCGCTCAACGGGTAGCCGCCCGGCGGGACAGGGCCAGGGTGCGGCGGGCCGCGGCCACCACCGCCGGGTCCACGAACCGGCCGTCGGGCAGCGCCAGCGCTCCCGGGGTGGCGCGCGCGGCGCCGAGGACCTGCTCGGCGGCGACGACCTCCTCGGCCGGGGGAACGTAGGCCCGCTCGATCACCGGCAGCTGGCGGGGGTGGATCGCCGCCCGGCCGAGGAAGCCCAGGGACCGGCCGCGGGCGCAGGAGGCGGCCAGCGCTTCCAGGTCCCGGATGTCGGGGAACACCGACTGGGCCGGGGGCGCGAGCCCCGCGGCCCGCGCCGCCACCACCACCCGGGAGCGGCACCAGTCCAGCCCCGACTCCGCGCTGACGGCGAGGTCGGCCCGCAGGTCCGCCTCGCCCAAGGACAGGCCGCGCAGGGAGGGGTGGGCGCGGGCGATCTCGAACGCGCGCTCCACGCCCAGCGCCGACTCCAGCAGGGCGTGCAGGCCGACGCCGCCGGTGCGGTCGGCGGCGGTGGTGATCTGCTCCGGGGCGCTGATCTTGGGCAGCCGCAGACCGGCGAGGCCGTGCAGCCCCGCCAGGGCGGCGAGGTCGGCGCCGCCCCAGGGGGAGTCCAGGGCGTTGACGCGCACGTGGACGGGGAGCGGGGGCCGCTCGGCGAGCAGTTCGGCGGTGGCGGAGCGGGCGTACTCCTTGCGGGAGGCCGCAACGGCGTCCTCCAGGTCGACGATGACGGCGTCCGCCCCGCAGGCCAGGGCCTTGGCGACCACCGCCGGGCGGTCGCCCGGCGCGTAGAGCCAGGTCAGGATCACAGGGCCCCCTCCGTCCGCAGCGCGCTGATCTCGGCCCCGGTCAGGCCCAGTTCGGCGAGGACCTCGTCGGTGTCCGCGCCGTGCGGGCGGCCGGCCCAGCGGATGCCGCCCGGGGTCTCGGAGAGGCGGAAGAGGACGTTCTGCATCCGGATCGGGCCGAGTTCGGGGTCTTCGACCTCGGTGACGGTGTCCAGGGCCACGTACTGCGGGTCCTCCATCACGTCCCGTACGTCGTAGACCGGCGCGACCGCGGCCTGGGCGTCCTCGAAGGCGGCCAGGACCTCGTCCGCCTTGTGCCGGGCGATCCAGTCGCCGACGGCCTCGTCCAGTACGGGAGCGTGGGCGGCCCGGCCGGAACCGGTCGCGAACCACGGCTCGTCGATCAGCTCGGGCCGGCCGACCAGGCGCATCACGCGCTCGGCGATGGACTGGGCGGAGGTGGAGACAGCGAGCCAGCGGCCGTCGAGGCTGCGGTAGGTGTTGCGGGGCGCGTTGTTCGTGGAGCGGTTGCCGGTGCGGGGCTGTACGTAGCCGAGCTGGTCGTACCAGAGGGGGTGCGGGCCCAGCACGGTGAGGATCGGCTCGATGATGGCCAGGTCCACGACCTGCCCGGCTCCGGTGCGGTCGCGTCCGGCGAGCGCGGTCATCACGGCGTACGCGGTGGTCAGCGCGGCGATGGAGTCCGCCAGGCCGAACGGCGGCAGGGTCGGCGGCCCGTCCGGCTCCCCGGTGATCGCGGCGAAGCCGCTCATCGCCTCCGCGAGGGTGCCGAAGCCCGGCCGGTGGGCGTACGGCCCGTGCTGGCCGAAGGCCGTGACGCGGGCCAGGACCAGCCGCGGGTTGGCGGCCGACAGCTCGGCCCAGCCCAGGCCCCACCTCTCCAGGGTGCCGGGGCGGAAGTTCTCGACGACGACGTCCGCGCCGGCGGCCAGGCGCAGCAGGACGTCCCGGCCGCCGGGGGTGGACAGGTCGAGGGTGATGGTCCGCTTGTTGCGGCCCAGCAGCTTCCACCACAGGCCGACCCCGTCCTTGGCGGGGCCGTGGCCCCGGGAGGGGTCGGGCCGGCCGGGGTGCTCGACCTTGACGACCTCGGCGCCGAAGTCGCCGAGCAGGGTGGCGGCGAGGGGCCCGGCGAAGAGGGTGGCGAGGTCGAGGACGCGCAGCCCGCGCAGGGGACCGGTTCCCGGGTCGGGCTCGGGGGCGCTCACGAGGCGGCTCCTGCTTCGGACGCGGCTCCGGCCCCGGCTTCGGACGCGGCGAAGGCGTCCGTTTCCGCGCGGGTGGGCATCGAGTCCTGGGCGCCGGGCCGCTGGACGGAGAGCGCGGCCGCCGCCGAGGCCCAGCGCAGCGCCGTCGGCATCGGGCGGCCCTCGCCGAGGGCCACGGCGAGGGCGCCGACGAACGTGTCCCCGGCCGCGGTGGTGTCCACGGCCCGAACCGGGGGCGCGGGCACGGTCAGCGGTTCCCGGCCGCGCGCGGCGTACAGGGCCCCGGCCGCCCCCAGGGTGATGACCACCTCCGGCACCTCGTCCAGCAGCGCGGCCGCGGCCCGGTGCGGGTCGGTGAGCCCGGTGAGGGCGGCCGCCTCGTGCTCGTTGGGGACCAGGAGGTCGGTCGCGGCGAGGAGCCCGGCCGGCAGCGGCCGGGCCGGGGCCGGGGTCAGGACCGTGCGGACCCCGTGCGCGCGGGCGGCGAGGGCGCCGGCGAGGACGGCCTCCAGGGGCAGTTCGAGCTGGAGGAGCAGGGCTCCGGAGGCGGCGATGCGGCTGTCGTCGCCCGCCTCCAGGCCGGTGACGCGGGCGTTGGCGCCCGGGATGACGATGATGCTGTTGCCGCCCTCGTCGTCCACGGTGATGTGCGCGGTGCCGCTGGCCCCCTCGACCGTGCGCAGGGCGGCCGTCTCGACCCCGGCCGCGGCGAGCGCGGAGCGCAGCCGTACGCCGAACGCGTCGGCCCCGACCGCCCCGATCATCACCACCCGCCCGCCGAGGCGGGCCGCGGCGACGGCCTGGTTGGCGCCCTTGCCGCCGGGCACGGTGCGGAAGGCGGTCCCGGTGACGGTCTCCCCGAGGCGGGGCGCCTTGGGGACGTAGGCGACGAGGTCCATGTTCGTACTGCCGAGCACGGCGATGGCCGTCATGAGCGTGCTGCCTCCTGTGCGGTGAGGTGGGCGAGGGCGTCGAAGCCGGCGCCGTCGAAGCCGGGGACGGTGGTGGACAGGCGGTTCTTCAACGGGGCGGTCCACCGGTCCGGGAGGGCGTCCGGAGAGCCGGCGAGCAGCCCCGCGAGGGCGCCGGCCGTGGCCCCGTTGGAGTCGGTGTCCCAGCCTCCCGACACGGCGCGGCAGACGGAGCGGGTGAAGTCCCCGTCGGCGTGGGTGAGAGCGGCGGCGATCAGGGCGGTGTTGGGGACGGCGTGGACCCAGTGGTAGTGACCGTAGCGCGCGTGCAGGGCGTCCACGACGCGGTCGAAGTCGGCCTCGGCGGCGGAGGCGGCCGCGGCGACGGCGAACCGCACGGCCTCGGCGAGGCGCGACCGGGGCGGTACGACGGCCAGCCCGGCCCGCAGCGCGCCGTGGACGTCCGCGGCGCCGCCGGCGGCCTCGGCGGTGGCCGCGGCGACGAGGAGCGCGGCGTACACGCCATTGCCGGTGTGGGTCAGGGCGGCGTCCCGGTAGGCGGCGGCCGCGGCGGCGGCCGGGTCGCCGGGGTGGGTCCAGCCGTGGACGTCGGCGCGGATGAGGGCGCCGATCCACTCGCGGAACGGGTTGTGGTGGGTGGCGGTGGCGGGGGGCTCCAGCCCGAGGAGGAGGTTGCGGTAGGCCACGCGCTCGGCGGTGAAGGTCCGTCCGGCGGGCAGTTCGTCGAGCCAGAGGCGGGCGACGTCGCCGGTGGTGAACCCCTTGCCGTGCCGCTGGAGCAGGAGCAGCCCCAGGAGGGGGTAGTTGAGGTCGTCGTCCTCGGGCATGCCGTCGATGTTCTCGGCGAGGGACGTCGGGGCCGAGCGGCGGTTCCAGGGGTGGGCGGCCAGCAGCTCCGGGGGGACGCCGCGGGCGGTGAACCAGTCGTTCAGCGGCCAGTTCCCGGCGGCGCGGGCCAGCGCCCGGATGGCGGCCAGCGGCAGCTTCTCGACGGGCTTGCCGAGCAGGCACCCGGCGGCCCGCCCCAGCCAGGCGGCTTCCAGCCGGGCCACCAGGCGGGGACCGGCGGCGGGGGCCGGGGCGGCGGGGTCCTGTCCGGCTCCGGGGCGGGGCCGCAGGAACGGGGCGCCGGGCGGCCAGGTGGCGCGGATCGCCTCCCAGGACGCGGGCTCGTCGGCGGACAGGGGCGAGGGCAGCAGCGCGAGCTCGTCCAGCAGCTCGGCGGCGAGTGCACGCAGCTCCGGGTCCGCCGGGCCGGGGGAGGCGCCGGCCCGCTCGGGCGCGGGATGCCCGCCGGCGGCCAGCCAGGCCCGGCGGGCGGGCCCGGGGTCCCGGCCGTCCTCGTCCGCCTGGCGGAGCTCGTGCCCGACGAGGTCCTCGGGCTGCGCCCAGGTGACCCGTACGGGCTGCCCGGCGGGATCCGCGGCCGGGTGCGGGCCGTCGGGTGCGGTCCGGTGGGAAGCCGGGCACGGGCCGGGCGGTACGGGCGCCGGGGGCATCGGGGCCGGGGGGCGGCCGGGGCCGGTCATCGCGGGGCGGCGATGGCGGTGAAGGCCGCCTCGTGGGTCCGGCGCCGGGTGCGGTCGAGGGCGAACACCTCGCGGGTCACCGCGGCCAGCGCCGCCGCGGGGGCGTGCAGGTCGAGGCGGCTGGCCTCGGCGACCTGCTTGGACCAGGCTTCGGGGATCGCGGACTCCCCGCCCAGGGCCCCGGCGAGGGCGCCCGCCATGGTGGCGATGGAGTCGCAGTCGCGGCCGTAGTTGACGGCGCCGAGGACCGAGCCCTCGTACCCGCCGTCCGCGATCAGCAGCATGCCGAGCGCGACGGGGAGTTCCTCGATGGCGTGCAGCCGGGACGGCCGCCGGGCGCCCAGGGACGGCTCGCGGTAGTCCGGGCCCACCGAGTCGTACGGTGCCACCGCCGCCCGCAGCGGGACCAGGGCCGATTCGAAGTCCCGGTGCCGGGCGGCCACTTCGGCGACCGCCTCGACGGCCGCGCGGGTGCCGTCCTTGGCCAGGGCGAGGACGGTGTCCACCACCGAGGTGGCGGTGGCGCCCGGGACGCACGCCGCCGCCACGGCCGCCGCGAACACGCCGGCCGCCTCCCGCCCGTACGAGGACTGGTGCGCGCCGGCCACGTCCAGCGCCTCCGCGTAGGCCCCCTGCGGGTTGCCGGCGTTGACGATGCCGACCGGTGCCATGTACATCGCCGCGCCGCAGTTGACGATGTTGCCGCCGCCGGCCTCGCGCGGGTCGGCGTGCGCGTAGTGCAGCCGGGTCACGATCCACTTCTCGGCGAGGAAGATCCGCTGCAACGGCAGCGCCTCCGCCTCCAGTTCGGGGATCCAGCGGGGGGTCCCCATCAGGTCCGGGACGAGGTGGTCGGCGACCGCGTAGGCGTCGAGGTGGTCGCGTACGGCCTCGTAGACCCGTACCAGCGCGTGCGTCATCAAGGTGTCGTCCGTGACGTGGCCGTCGCCCTTGTGGTAGGGGGCGATGGGGCGTGCCGTGCGCCAGTTCTCGTACCAGGGGCCGACGATGCCGTGGACGCGGCCGCCGTGCCGTTCCGCGATCTGGTCCGGGGTCCAGCCCTCGACCGGGCCGCCGAGCGCGTCGCCGACGGCCGCTCCGACGAGGGCGCCGTGGGCCCGGTCCTCCAACGTGAGCGTCATGTCCGAATCATCCCTTGGGTGAGGTGAGTTCCGTACGCGCGAGCAGCGCGGCGAGTTCGACGAGGTCGGTGCCGGCGAGGCGGGGCAGGGCGCAGCCGGAGAGGGTCCGGCAGGCTTCGCGCCAGGCGGCGGGGAGCGAGTCGCCGCCGCCGAGCGCGCCGGTGAGGGCGCCGGCGAGGGCGGGGGCGGAGTCCGCGACGCGGGACAGGCAGGCGGCGGCGGGGACGGCCTCGGCCACCCGGCCGCGGGCGGCGGTCGCGAGGGCGAGGGCGACGGGGACGGTCTCGGCGGCGGCGATCCCGTAGCTGTAGACGTGGTCCACGATCTCGTGTTCGAGGGTGGGGACGATGGCGAAGGCGCCGCCTTCGGCACGGGTGCGGAGGTGGGTGCGGGCGAGTCCGACGGCGTGGCGGGCGTTGCGGCCGATCTCGGTGGACCCGGGGAGCTGGGCGAGGGCGGCCTCGACGGCGGCGTCGACGTCCGCGCCGGTGAGGGCGGTGGCGATGGCGGCGGCCATCGCGCGGGCGCCGTGGACGCCGTCGCCGTCCTGGGTGTAGCGGGCGTCGAACTCGGCCAGGTCCGCGGCGGCGGCCGGGGAGCCGGGGTGGACGACGGCCAGGACGCAGGCGCGGACGCAGGCGGCGTCGTCGAAGTAGTGCGGATTGTCGTGGCCGGTGGCGGGCGGGCGCAGGCCGGCGGCGAGGTTGCCCAGGCCGGCCCGGACGGAGATGCGGGCGCGGAGGGGGAGCACGGCGGATTCGACCTCGGGGGCGCGCTCCGCGGCCGCGGCGACCTCCGAGGCGAGGGCGTTCCACGCGAGGTCGATGGCGGCGCGCATGCGGCGGGAGCGGGAGAGGTCGCTGAGCAGGACCCCGGCGGCGGTGAGCACCGACTCGGCGGCGAAGGCCGCCCACTCGGCGTCGTCGCTCGGGCCCAGGCGCAGCGGCTCCGGGGGCTGGTTGAGGGCGATCGGGACGGGGAGGGTGGTGGTGGCGTTCTGCTCGGCGAAGGTGTCGAGCTCCCGGGTGAGGCGGCGGGTCCACTCGGGCATCCGGCTGGCGCGGTGGCGGGCGGCGGGCCAGCCGGCCGCGTCCCCGGCGGCCAGCCCGAGCAGCAGCCCCTCGATGCGCCGGCGGTCGACCGGGCCGCCGGTCGCCTCCGCGGGGGGACGGGGCTCCGGGCGGGGGAGTTCCGCGGGGGGCCCGTCCGGCCGCCCGGCCGAAGGGCTCGCAGCTCCAGCAGGCGGTCGCCGGGTTCGAACTGCTCGCCGACACGTACGAGAAGA
>NZ_JBEOXU010000208.1:0-8487 GCF_040296725.1 Streptomyces sp. NPDC002044 | reverse complement strand
CCCGCTGGACGTCCTCGGGGAGGTAGCTGGAGAAGGACTTCCAGTCGGTGCCCGTCGCCGCCTTCCGCCGGCGGCCGAGGTCCTCGCCGACCTTGACGCCTCCGGTGTTCGGCGTGAGCGGCGGCTCGGTGACGTTGTCGGGGGTCTCGAAGTTGTGGCGGGCCATCAGGCGGCGGTCCTCTTCTCGTACGTGTCGGCGAGCAGTTCGAACCCGGCGACCGCCTGCTGGAGCTGCGAGCCCTTCGCGTGCTCCAGGGGGACGTGGTCGTTCGAGGCGTTCGCCATGATCTCCCGGCGGCCGATGATCGGGTCCCAGACGAGGTCACCGAAGATCCGCCGGATGCTTTCGAGCTGCTGGCGCTGCCGCGGCTTGCCCTGCTCGTAGTCGTTGACGATGACGCCGTCGATCGTCAGATCGTCGGCGTGCAGGGCGGCCTTCTTGTCCGCGATGAACTCGCGCACCCGGCGGGCGCCGAGGATCGCGTCGATCTCCGCGCGGGTCACCAGGAGGACGCCGTCCCCGGCGGAGAACGCCATCTGGGTCAGGTGGAACAGGCTCGGGGGGCAGTCAATGAGGACGTGGTCCAGGTCGTCGTCGGCGCCCTGGAGGGCCTTGGCCAGGCGCTGGTGCGCGCCGGCCACTCCGGCTTCGGCGTACCGGTTCTCCAGCTCCAGCCAGGCCGGGGCCAGCCGCATCCGGTCGGCGTACTCGATGTCCCAGTTCACCGACGTCCACACCTGGCGCATCGTGCCGACACGGTCGGCCTGGACCGCCTCGCTGACCGTCACCTGCGGCTGGGCCTCGTTGTAGGTCCAGCCCGCCCGGCGCGAGAGGTTGCCCTGCGGGTCGAAGTCGAGCAGGCCGACCCGCCGGCCCCGCTTCGCCAGCGCCGCCCCGAGCCGGAGCGTGACGTCGCTCTTGCCGACCCCGCCCCGGTTGTTGATCACGACCGTACGCCTGGCCATCGCCTCGCCCCTGCCCGTACCTCGTTGACCCCGTCAGCACGCCAGCTTGCCAGCGCGGCGGGCGTGCTCGCGAGCAGACGCGCCAACCCGCCCGCCAGCCAGCCCGCCAGCATGCCAGCACATCGGCAGCTCAGGCCGTCGTGCACCACCGGTCCGCTTGTGGGTGAAGAAGCCACCGCCCCGCGGGCGCCCTCCCCGCGCGGGCAGTGCACTACCCGCGCGGGTGGCTTCTTCACCACTGGAACCGGTACTTCTCTCTAGTCACAGAATCCAAATAGTTAAAAGAACTACCCGCACTACCCGTACTACCCGCATAACCACAGGTCAGATAGGTTGCGGGTAGTGGTCAGGTGGCAAGATCGCACTACCCGCAACTACCCGCACTACCCCGTGGCGGATAGTGCGGGTAGAGCGGGGACGGACTACCCGCTGCGGGTAGAGGCCGAGCAACTACCCGTAGGCCGCTGACCTGCTGCTTTGCGGGTAGTGCGGGTAGTGCGGGCAGTGCGGGTAGTAGTTGCCGCGCTCATTGAGTAGTACGCACGACGAAGGCCCGCACGGAGTGTCCGTGCGGGCCTTGGGCGATGCCGAGGAGTGGCTACTGCTGAGGCGGGGGGCCTTCCACCCGCCAGTAGTTGATCTTCTGGCGGGCGTCGCGCCGGGCGAGGATGCGGTAGCCGCTGAAGAACCGTCCCTGCCGCGCCCGCAGCCACTTCCCGAGCTGCTTCGAGTTCGGGATCTTGTCGCCGTTGGTCGGCATCACCTTGCTGAGCGAGGATGCGGCGCTCATCCCGGTAGCGGAGGCGAAGGCGAAGTCGACCAGATTCTGGGACGTGTACTCCTTCGTGCCCAGCTCGTCGTGCCATACGGAGAGGAAGGCGGCCCACTCCATGGAGTCCTCGTCGGCGTCCTCCATCTGCTCCTCGCGATCTTCCAGCCACCCGGGCAGGCACATCCAGTTCAGGATGCCGCCCAGGGTCCGAGGCCAGGCGCCGAAGGAAGCCATGTGGTGGCTGGTCTTCGGCATCCCGGCCGACACCCAGCCGCAAAGCAGAGTGAGGAGCGCATGGAGGACTTCGGCGGTGTGGAGCTGGAGCCACTCGTTGAGGTCGCCGGCCGCGAAGGCTGCGGGGTCGCGGGTGTCGGGTCGGACGTCCGGGTTGAGGCGAACCCAGATGGTTCGGCGGGCCAGGTCGTCGCCGACGGTGAGGTTGTTGCCGTTGGCGACCCACAGCATGTTGTTCGGGATGTTCGCCATCTCCGACTTGCCGAGGACACGGTCACCCCAGATCTGCGAGGTGATCAGCTCCGACATCACGGGGAAGCGCAGAGTGTGGCCGGAGGGCACGTTGTCGAAGACGGTGACGGGGTGGCCGGACTCCATGAGCACGGAGGTGATGACCTTCCGCTGCTCGCCGTTGTCGGAGCCCCAAGAGGCCGTTTTGAGCCCGAAGAGGTCACCCATGATCCGCGAGAGCAGCGACTTGCCGGAGCCCGGGTTGGTCGCGGTGATGCACCACAGCGGGGTGGGGTCCGGGATCATCGAGCGGAGCAGGGGAATGAACAGGGAGCCGACGAACTGAGCGAGGTCGCTGGCGGCCATCCAGGGGAAGTCCCCCAGCATCCTGCCCACGATCAGCTCTTGAGCGTCGGCGATTTGCTCCGGGGTCGGGTTCTCCGGAACGTCCTTGATGCGGATGCGCGGCGAGTAGAACCATCCGGTGGCCGGGTTGTAGCCCTCCCGGAGGTGCAGTCGACCGTCGGGGCTGAGCAGGGGAACGGAGGTGATCCCCTTGAGCGCGGGCAGCTTCCAGTTGTTGCGGGCGAGTACTACGGCCGCGACTCGCGTGGGGAGAAGCACCGGGGCGGGCCCGGTCTTCCGCATCTTGAAGACTTCGGCGTGCTCGTGCAGGGCGAGAGTCAGGCCGTCCTTCGAGATCTCCTCGATGAAGGGGCCGTCGTTCCCCTCGCCGATCCACACGGGCCGCCGGCCCCGCAGGTACACGTCGGCAATCGCGCCCGACTGGAGCGCCCGGGTCACCTCGGTGACCCCTGTCGGCTCGTCGGTGACGTCGATGACGACGCGCTCGCGAACCTCAGCCCGCGGCTGGGGTACGGCGGTGACGGTGTCGGTCGGGTGACCGTCGTCGGACGGGTGGCTCACGTGTGCTCCGTTCTCGGGAGCTGAGCCTGTTTCCGTCTCCTCTGCCTGGTCACCGTGTCGTACAGTGGTGACTAGCTAGGAAGGCGGGAGGGTCGAGAAACAGGCCCAGCTCGAAAGCTTCCAGAGTCGGCCCGGTTTAGGTGTGCAACCACCTGCCGGGCCACTCGCTTTTCTGATGTGGGTTGACCCTAGCTGAGCGTGTTTATGCAGCTCAGGCCATTTGTGTCGAGGGCACCGGGATGCCCGCTTCGGCGAAGCCGCGATCGACGGCCCGGACCGCGTACGACTCGGGGACTCCGACGGCGACGGCCGCCGCGACGATCTCCCCGCCCAGAGCCTCCAAGCCGCACGGTCCGGGGCACTCCTGGTGCAGAGAGCCGAGGAACCGTGCGACACCGAACGCCTGGCTGGCGGCCCCCTGCTCGCGGTGGCCGGTGACCATGGCGACGCCCTTGTCGAGGCCGGTCCGGACGTACCGCTCGGTGTGACGGCACCCGGTGGCGACCGCCCGAGTCCACGAGGCCCGAGGCATAGGCGAAGACGCCACCGCCCCCGCCGGCACCACGTACCGGGGGAGGGCGGTTACCGTCTCGGGCAGCCGGATCATCAGGCCCTCGCCGGGCCCGAGCCAGCGGGCGTATGCCATGAGCGATTTGATGTCGACGCCGGGGCGCACGCCGTTCGCGGACTGCATCGTGCCCAGGTAGATCCAGTGCTGGCCCCGCGTCGTGGCCACGGTCCGGGTGGCGGGGAGGGTCTCGCGGGCCCAGGCCACCGCGTCGGCGTTGTCGAGGTCGACCACGGTCACCCCCGTGCCGCCCGGGTGGTAGCCGACGGCCCCGGCCCGCTGCCAGGCCGCCGCCCAGGCCGCCGACGTCACGACGTCGGCGGAGGTCGAGGCGGCGGCCCAGCCGTGGCACGGCCGCGGGCACGAGCAGGCGCCAGCGGACTTCATGTTGGGCCTGCCGCCGCACGCGTTCTTGGCGCACGCGGCGCAGTTCCCGAACGGACCCTTGCCCTCGCGGAGCGGCAGCACGGGCACGCCGAGCGCCACCAGCTCCAGGGCCTGCCGCAGGTACTCGCCTGCTGAGGTGTCGTGCGTCATGAAGTCCTCCTCGCCCATCCGGCCTGGTCAGATCAGTTCAGGGGGACGCCGTACCGCAGCGTCCAGCCGGGTCCGAGGGTGTGCTTGGACACCTCCACGGTCCGGCCGTCTTCGGTGCGACCGACGTGGGTGATGGTCAGCAGCAGGGAGCCGGGCTGCACCCCGAGAGCGTCGGCCTGCTCGGGGCTGGCGGGCTCCTGGGTGACGTCCTCGACGACCTCCGTCTGAGCCAGCCCGGCGTCGGCCATGCGCGAGATGATCCCGCCCACGCCAGTGTCGAGCTGAGCCACGTCGGGCGCGGCCTCCGCGACGAAGGCCGGGATGTAGGTGTCGCAGAGCTGGACCAGACGGTCACCGTCGAACATGCGACGACGCCGGATGACGACCTCCGCCTCGGTGTTGCCGAGGTGGGCGCGGATCTCGTCGGGAGCCGAGCCGCGAGCTACGTCGATCTCTGCGCGAGGGCTGCCGCCGGCGCGCTTGGTCTCAGCCTCGAATGCCCCGTGGGCACCGGCTTCCGCCCGCTGCCGGTACCGGCTCCGGGCATCCCGGGTGATCGTCCCGTCGGTGCCGATGGTGTTGCTGGGCATTTCGCTCTCCTTCGTTGTGATGGGTGGGTGGAACGGGCAGGACGTCAGTCGGCGTCCAGCTCCCAGGTGTACGAGAACCGCCAGATGTTCGCGGGCATGACGTGCACGGCGACTTCTACGACACGGCCTTCCGCCGTCGAGGCGTGGTGGACCAGCTCGTAGACCTGCCGGTCGTCCGGGATGCCCAGGGCCTCCGCCTCCTCCGAGGTCGGGAAGCGGACCTCGATGGACTCGCGGATGCGTCGCTGAGCGAAGCCGAGGTCGGCGAGGCGGTTCTTGCTCCCGCCCTGCCCGGTGTCCTGCTCCTCGATCGGCGTCCCGCCAGCGATTTCGACCGGGAACCAAGAGGTCGCGAGCTGGACGACGAAGCCCTCTTCGGCGTCGGCGGTGTCCCGCCCGGCCTTCATGGCGCGCTGTCGGTAGATCGCCTTCGCGGAGTGGTGCAGGTCGAAGGCGTCGGCGACCTCGCGGGGCGGCCGGGCCCGGCCGATCTCGGTAGGGGTCGGCTTGTAGACCAGCCCGAGCCGGTTCAGCTCAGCCTCGAAAGCGCCCCGAGCCCCGCCCTCGGACCGGGCCGCGGGCTGGTAGCGCCCGGTCCCGTCCCGAGTGATCTTGCCGATGAACGGGGTCACGAACGAGCCCTTGCCCTGCCGCGTGACGATCAGCCCGTCCCGTTCCAGCAGCCGGAAGACGTCCCGGGCGGTCTGGAAGGCGATCCCCTCAGCGGCCTGGAGGTCGGACACGCTGGGCAGCTTGCCGCCAGGCGGGTACTTCCCGTTCTCGATCTTCGCCCGCAGGTCGGCGGCAATCCGCTCGGTCTTGCCCGGCTCCTTCTTGGCCACGGCCCTCCGCTCCCTTCGATTCGTCGGTGATGTCGTTGGCGGCAAGCATGACATAGCTAGTTGAGTATCGGAAGCCGGGGCCGCATCCGGGTGTGTTGTAGCGGTGTTTCCGCAGGTCAGAAATCCAACCTGCTCGCACTCAGCTAGTTGTGTTGACACCCGCTGGCAGAGGTGGGTTAATCAATCCGCACGCCACTCAACTAGTTGGGCTGGCGGGCTGCGTCCTGGCCTCGTGTCGGGACGAAGGGTCCCGGGACAGAGCGGGGCGAGGGGTCCGGGCACCGTGGCACGCCTGGGAGGTGGAGCACCTGCCTACGCCCATCGGCGATCCGGTGGAAAAGGTGCTGGCGCCCCGGGATTGCGTTTGGGATCTGGCCGGTTCGAGTCCGGCTCGGGGCACTGCGGCATCACGCCGCTTCTTCGGCCGCCGGTGGCTTCTTCATCTTCGGCCGGCCCCGCGTTGGAGCGCGGGACCGGCCGGGCCTGGCGGCCCAGATCGCATGGAGGTGCGACCCGTGAAGAACGGTACCCACGACCAGGCCCTGGCCGCTGACCTCGCTGAGATCTACGCGAACCAGCACGTCAGGGTCCTCAACATCGTCGCCCGCACGCTGCGCCTGGAGGACCGGGCCGCGTACGCCGAGGACCTCGCCCAGGACGTGTGGCTGATGGTCTGGCAGTACCTGCTGCGCGGCAACGAGATCCGCAACGCCTCGGGGCTGCTGTCGGTGTTCGCCCGGCGCCGGGTGTACGCGCACTACCGCTCCGCGCGGGTCCGCCGGGAGATGGCGATGGACCCGCAGGACGGGCCGCTGGACCGGCTGTGCGCCGAGCTGGCGGCGACCGGGACGGGGGCGGCGCGATGAGGACGGCCCGCCGGGCGGTCCGCTTCCTGGCCCGGATCGCGTCGGGCGACTGGCAGTGCAACCAGTGCGGCAACTGGTTCTCCGGACCGCCGTCGCAGACCTGTCCGAGCTGCACCTGATCATTGGCCACCCGGGTCCGGAGCGCTTCGGCTGCTCCGGACCCGCCCCCCGCACCGTTTCGGATGGAGAGAGATGACGACCACAATCGAGCCGCCCGCCAAGGCGCCGGCGCCCTACGAGCCCGACCCGGTCCCCGCCTTCCGCGAGGCCGCTTCGGGCACTCGCCCGATTCCTTCGGGTACTTCGCCCGAGGCTTCGGGCACTCCGGTGGAGGACGAGCCGACCGGCACGCCGGAGGTCAGCCGGAAGGTGAAGGTCGCCCTCGGGATCGCCGCCGTCGTCGGCGGCTGCGTCATGGGCGCGATCGGCTTCTACCTCTCCTTCGGGAACCTGAGCAAGGCCGGGCACACGGTCTTCGGGTTCTCGGTGGACGACGGGAAGTTCTTCGCGATCGGTGTGGACGTCGCGATCGTCACCTGCCTGCTGCTGGACCTGTTCATGGCGACGATCCGCACGTCGTGGCCCCTGCTGCGGTTCCTCGCCCACGTCATGACCGTGGCCAGCGTGTACTTCAACGCCGCCGCGTTCGGCTCGATCAAGGACCACCCCGACAAGGCCCTCTCCCATGGGCTGATGCCGGTCCTGTTCGTCATCGGCGTCGAGGCCGGGCGGCGGATCCTGGTCCACCAGGCCGCGCTCCCCGCCGACCACGACACCATCCCCGGACACCGCTGGCTGCTGGCCGCCCGCCCCACCTGGCGCATCTTCAAGCAGATGAAGCTGTGGGACGAGGGCTACGCGGAGGCCATGGGGCGGCTGCGCGAGCGGGCCATCTTCGACGCCTGGAACGAGTACAAGGCGGACCTGGCCAAGGCCGGGCTCGAGGAGGGCAGCGAGGCGGCTCTGGCGCGGCTGCCGAAGAAGCTGGAGCCCTTCGGCCTGACCGTGGACGAGGCGCTGGCCCTGCCCGACCGGATGGCGCGCGAGGAGCTGCGCCGCCAGCAGGAGGCCGAACGCCGGGCCCGCGACCTGGAGCTGGAGCGGGAGCGGGCCGAGCATCAGGCGGAGAAGGAGCGCCTGGCGCACCGCAAGGAGATGGCGAGCCTGACGGCGGACCTGAGCGCCACCGAGGGCGTCGCCGGGGCCCAGGCGCGCGGGGCGGTCGCGGAGGCGGAGGCGCGGGCCGATGCTCAGGCTCGGGCGGCTAGCGCGCTGAGCGAGGCGGTCGAGTCCGAGGAAGCGGCCGAAGCCAAGAAGCGAGCAGCCGAAGCGAAGGCCCGAGCGGTCGAAGCCGAGGCGCGAGCGGCCGAAGCCAACGCCCAGAAGATGGCCGCGCTGGCGAAGACGGAGACGGACAAGGCGAAGGCGCTCGAAGGGATTCACCGAGCGGCCGAAGCCGAAGCCGGAGCGGCCGAAGCGCAGAAGCGAGCGGCCGAAGCCCGAGAGGCGGCGGCCCAGATCCTGCGCCGAGCGGTCGAAGCCGAGGACGCCGCGAACTTCACCCCGCGCCAGCGCCGGGTGCGGATCGTCGCCCGGATGATCCTGGCGAAGTCCCCGGAGGACGTCACGCTCGACGAGGTCGCCACGGCGATCGGCGTCACCTCCGGCAGCACGGCGTCGACCACCAAGGCCGATGCCGTCGCGCTGATCGAGGCCGGGTACGACCCGGCCCGCGGCTACGACCCGGAGGCCGCCTCGCGCACCGCAGCGTGAACAGCCCGCCGGCACCACCGATGAAGGCCAGCCCGAAGGAACCGGGCTGGCCTTCGTCGCGACTGCCGGAAGCAGTCACCACACGACCAGGACGAAGGAACCGCCCTGGTCACGACCACAACGGTAGAGGAGAAACCCATGAGTTCCGCCGAGAAGTGGACTTCCGATCACCTCCTGTCGC
>NZ_JBEOXU010000207.1:0-8505 GCF_040296725.1 Streptomyces sp. NPDC002044 | reverse complement strand
GCCCGCAAGCGCCGCGGCATCTGACGACCCGCCCGGACCCGGCGCCCCGTGTCCGCCTCCCGGCCGGCGGGGCGGACACCGCCGCCACCGGCGGTTTCCTGTAGGAGACTCCCAGAGCGGGGGCCGGGCCCCGGGCGAATCGGCTATTCCGCCACGTCGGCGGCTAGGGCACGATGGAACCCATGGCACCGCACTTCGACCATCCCGGCGAGCAGGCCGCTCCGGACCCGATCCGCCTGCTCGCGATCCGTGAGACCCCGCTGTCGATCGACGAGGTGTTCCAGGCCGTCGGCGACGACGCGACGGGCGGCACGACGCTCTTCGTCGGCACGGTGCGCGACCACGACGGCGGGGCGGACGTCGACTCGCTCGGCTACTCCTGCCACCCGACCGCCGAGGCGGAGATGCGCCGCGTGGCCGAACGCGTCGTGGCCAAGTACCCGGTCCGCGCCCTGGCCGCCGTCCACCGTGTGGGTGACCTCGCCGTCGGCGACCTGGCCGTCGTCGTCGCCGTGTCCTGCCCGCACCGCGGCGAGGCCTTCGAGGCGTGCCGCATGCTGATCGACGACCTCAAGCACGAGGTGCCGATCTGGAAGCACCAGACCTTCGCGGACGGTACGGAGGAGTGGGTCGGCGCCTGCTGAAACGCGGCCGCGCAGGCCCGGCGGGCGCCCGCCGGGCCGATCGACGGACCCCGGACGGGGGACCGTCCGCGGGAGGGGGTAGCGTCGCACCCGTTCGGCCGCGCAACACGCCCTCGATTTGCGTAACCCCTCTCCGGGCACGAGCGTTGAAGCCACCAACGACACGCACATCCGGGGTAGGGAGGCACGCCCATGGCGTCACTGGCGTGGTTGCTGATTCCGCTGTCCGCCGCGATCGGAGCGGCGATATGGGGCAGCTGGGCGGCACGCGACCGTACCCAAGGCGACATATCGGAACTGGCCGGCTACGCGCGGTTCCGTGAGGCCATGGGCAGGACCGATGACGTGGGCGGCGCCGGTCGCGAGGGCAGGGCCGAACAGGCCGGCCAGGCGGAGCAGGCGGATCAGGCGAGGGTGAAGGCGCCGGCGCCGGCGCACTCCGGTTCAGACGCCGTCTGAGGCGTCCCGTGAGAATCCCCTGAGACTTCCTCGCCGGGCCCCCGTACGGCCCGGCCCCACGGGCCGCCCCACAGGCCCGTCCCGTACTGTCGGATCCATGCCACGCCGCACCGCGACGATGCTCGCCTCCACCCTCGTGCTGTTCGCGCTGCTCTGCGCAGGCGTCTTCATCAAGGTCCCGTACTCGGAGATGAGCCCGGGGCCGACGGTGAACACGCTGGGTGACTCGCACGGCGAGCCCGTGCTCAACATCTCGGGGCGCAAGACGTACCCGACCAGCGGTCACCTCAACATGACGACGGTCCGCGTCACCGGCGCGGACTTCAACATGAACCTGCTGGAAGCGGTGTACGGCTGGCTGGCCGACGACAACATCGTCGTGCCGCACGAGAACCTCTACCCCGACGGCAAGACGAACGAGCAGTCCACCCAGGAGAACGCCGAGGAGTTCAGTCAGTCGCAGCAGAGCGCCAAGGTGGCCGCCCTGAAGCAGCTCGGCATCCCGGTCACCGCCCGTGTGATCGTCTCCTCCGTCGTCAAGGACAGCCCCTCCGAGGGCCGGCTGCACGCCGGAGACGTCGTCAAGGCCGTCGACGGCACCCCCGTGACGGCCCCCGGCGACGTGGCCAGGCTCGTCACCAAGCACAAGCCCGGAGAGCCCGTCGAGTTCACCGTCGTGCCCGCCGCCGAGGCGGCCGAGGCGGCGAAGGCGAACCGCGAGCCCACCGGATCCGCCAAGATCACCATCACCGCGGGCAAGGCGCCGGACGACGGCCACGCGATCGTCGGCATCCGGGCCGGCACCGATCACACGCTGCCGTTCGCCATCGACATCAAGCTCGCCGACGTCGGCGGCCCGAGCGCCGGCCTGATGTTCGCCCTCGGCATCGTCGACAAGCTGACCCCCGAGAACCTGACCGGCGGGAAGTTCATCGCCGGCACCGGCACCATCGACGACGCGGGCAAGGTCGGCCCGATCGGCGGCATCCAGATGAAGACCATCGGCGCCCGCCAGGCCGGCGCCCGGTTCTTCCTGACGCCCGCCGAGAACTGCGCCGCCGCCGCCCGCGAGGTCCCCGACGGGCTGACGCTGGTCAAGGTCTCCACCATCGGCGACGCCACGGCCGCCCTGGAGAAGATCGGCAAGGGGGACACGGCCGGGCTGACGCGCTGCGACGCCACGCCCTGACCGGGTCCCCGCCCGCCACGAGAAGGCCGCCCGCTACGAGAAGGTCGCGGCCAGCGCCTCGGCCAGCCCGGGCACAAGGCCCCCGCCGGTGAGCACCTCGGTCGAGGAATCCTTCTCCCGCAGCCGTACGGCCGACTCGCGGGTGCCGTCGCGCAGCACGGCCACCGTGAGACGGACCTCCTGGCGCTCCGGGTGACCGGCGACCCACCGGGAGAGCTGCTTGTCGTTCAGCCCCTCCGGTACGGACGCCTCCGCCGACGGCGGCAGCATCAGCCGCTCCACCGTCAGGGCGCAGCCGACGACCGCGTCCGGCCAGGCGATGGTGCCGAGGAACGTGTCGAGCGGGGTCCCGGCCGGGACCTCGTCCTGCTCGATCGGGGTGAGGGAGGACTTGCCGGCGTCGTCCTGGTCGAGACCGAGCTGGCCCGCCAGGCGCGGCTCCTGCTTCTTGAGCCGGGCGGTGTCGACGAGCGCGAACAGCCGGGCGGGCTTGTCCCAGCCGAGGCCGGCCGCGTACTCGTCGATCTCGAGACAGGCACGGGTGAGCGGGCTGGCCGCCATGGGAGTGCCGGGGGAGGGAGAAAGGTTGGACATGGGCAACATCCTGCCTCCTTTCCACCGGATACCGGGAACTGACTAAAGCCTCAGTAAGTTCAATGAGTGGGCCCTACGATCGGGGGCCCGTTCATTACCAGACAGCGACTTTCGAGGTGCGCACCTTGGCTTTCCAGATGCCGGACCGCGGCGGAGGCCCTTCGGGGCCACGGATGAGAGTCGGCCGCCCGTCCCGGCGAGCCCGCACTCTCCTCATGACCCTGGGCGTACTGGCCGTCCTGGCCATGCTCTTCATCATGTTCGCGGGCTTCTGGACGGACTGGCTCTGGTTCCGCTCCGTGAAGTACTCCAGCGTCTTCACCACCACGCTGTGGACCAAGATCGGGCTCTTCGCCGTCTTCGGCCTGCTGATGTCGGGCGCCGTCGGATTCAACATCTGGCTGGCCCACCGGCTGCGGCCGCCGCTCAGCGCGATGTCGATGGAGCAGCAGAGCCTCGACCGCTACCGGATGAGCATCGCCCCGTTCAAGAAGTGGCTGCTGCTGGGCATCGCGGTGCTCGTCGGCCTCATCGCGGGCGCGTCGGCGGCCGGCCAGTGGAAGACCTGGCTGATGTTCGTGAACGGGGTGGCCTTCGGACAGAAGGACCCCCAGTTCAACCTGGACGTGTCGTTCTACACCTTCGACCTGCCCTGGTACCGCTTCATGCTCGGCTTCGGCTTCGCCGCGGTCGTGCTGTCGGTGATCGCCGCGGCCGTCGTGCACTACCTGTACGGCGGACTGCGCGTGACCAGCCCGGGCGCCCGGGCCACCGCCGCGGCGACGGGGCACCTGTCGGTGCTGCTCGGCCTCTTCGTGACCCTCAAGGCGGTCGCGTACTGGCTGGACCGGTACGGCCTCGCGGTGAAGTCCAGCGACTTCAAGGCCGCGGACAACTGGACCGGCCTGCGGTACGTCGACGCCAACGCCTACCTGCCGGCCAAGACGATCCTCGTCGCCATCGCCGCGATCTGCGCCGTCCTGTTCTTCGCGACGCTGTGGCGCCGTACCTGGCAGCTGCCGGTGATCGGCTTCGGCCTGATGGTGCTCTCGGCGATCCTGATCGGCGGGCTCTACCCGGCGATCGTGCAGAAGTTCCAGGTCCAGCCGAACGAGCAGGCCAAGGAATCCCCGTACGTCCAGAAGAACATCAAGGCCACGCGCGACGCCTACGGTGTCGCCGGCTCCGAGGTGAAGGACTACCCCGGCGTCCCGGCCGCGGGGACGGACAAGGCCAAGCTCCGCCAGGCGGCCGACACGACCGCCAGCGTGCGCCTGCTCGACCCGAACATCGTCTCGCCGGCGTTCCAGCAGCTCCAGCAGGTCAAGGGCTACTACGCCTTCCCGTCCACGCTCGCCGTGGACCGGTACAGCGGCCAGGACACGGTGATCGGCCTGCGCGAGCTGAACATCGGCGGCATCCCGAAGAACAACTGGATCAACGACCACTTCAAGTACACGCACGGCTACGGCGTGGTCGCGGCCAAGGGCACCACCGTCGGTGACCAGGGCGCTCCGGACTTCACCCAGTCCGACCTGCCCTCGAAGGGGATGTTCGGCACGGACTTCGAGCAGCGCATCTACTACGGCGAGCAGACGAAGCAGTACTCGATCGTCGGCGGACCGCAGAAGGAGCTCGACTACTCGGACGACCAGGGCGAGAAGGAGACCAGCTACCAGGGCAACTCCGGCGTCAGCCTGCAGAACCCGATCAACCGGGCGGCCTACGCGCTCACCTTCAGCGAGCCGCAGATCCTCTACTCCGGAGCCATCGGCGACGGCTCGCGCATCCTGTACAACCGCACGCCCAAGGAGCGCGTCGAGGCCGTCGCCCCGTGGCTGACCATCGACGGCGCCCCGTACCCGGCGGTCGTCGACGGCAAGGTCAAATGGATCGTCGACGCCTACACGACGACCAACGGCTACCCCTACGCCTCGCGCACCACGCTGGGCCAGAGCACCGCGGACTCCCTCACCAACAGCCAGCGCGCGGTGGTGGCCCAGGAGAACCAGGTCAACTACATCCGGAACTCGGTGAAGGCCACCGTCGACGCGTACGACGGCACGGTCGACCTGTACCAGTGGGACACCGAGGACCCGGTCCTGAAGACCTGGATGAAGGCGTTCCCGGGCACGGTGAAGCCCAAGAGCGACATCTCCAAGCCGCTCATGGACCACCTGCGCTACCCGCAGGACCTCTTCAAGGTCCAGCGCGAGCTGCTGACCCGCTACCACGTCACCGACCCGCAGACCTTCCTCAGCGGCAGTGAGGCGTGGGCCGTCCCCGACGACCCGACCACCAAGGCCGGCACGGCGGTCCCGCCGTACTACCTGTCGATGAAGATGCCGGGCCAGACGGAGAAGGACCAGGTCTTCTCGCTCACGACGACGTTCACGCCGAACGAGCGGGACAACCTGAGCGCCTTCATGGCGGTCAACGCCGATCCGGGCACCCCGGACTACGGCAAGATCAGCCTGCTGAAGCTGCCGACCAGCAAGCCGGTCGACGGCCCCAAGCAGGTCCAGAGCAAGTTCCAGTCCGAACCGAAGATCGCCGAGTCCATCCGCCTCCTGCGGGGCGGCGACTCCGAGGTCGAGTACGGAAACCTGCTCACGGTCCCGCTCGACGGCGGCATGCTCTACGTCGAGCCGGTGTACGTGCGCAGTTCGGGTCTGAAGTACCCGCTGCTGCGCAAGGTGCTCGTGACCTACGGCGGCCAGACCGCCTTCGAGGACACGCTGGAGAAGGCGCTGAACGTGGTCTTCGGGGCCGAGGCCCCGACGGTCCCGGTCCCGCCGAACCAGCCCCCGGGCGAGGGCACCGTCACCCCGCCCGTCATCCAGGACCCGACGGTCAAGGCGGCCCTCGGTGACGCGCAGAAGGCCATCGAGGACGCCGAGAAGGCCAGGCAGGCCGGCGACTGGACCGCCTTCGGCAAGGCGCAGGACGACATCAAGGCGGCCCTGAAGCGGGCGATCGACGCGGAGGCCAAGGTGACGGCACCGCAGCCGAGCGGCTGACCCGTACGGTCCGGCCGCGCGGCGCCCCCGCGCGGCCGGACCGTCGGTACGGGACCGTCCCGCGCCCGTGGTACTGTTTGTCTACCGACGCGGGGTGGAGCAGCTCGGTAGCTCGCTGGGCTCATAACCCAGAGGTCGCAGGTTCAAATCCTGTCCCCGCTACTGAAAACGAAGGCCCGGATCCATGGGATCCGGGCCTTCGTCGCGTCCGGGGCCGCTCGCGGTCCGCAGGCGCGGTCCGTTCGTGGTCCGCGGGGGAGGTCCGGGGGGACACGCGGGTCGCTGAGACGGGTGAGTTGGGGGTGGAGCGTGTTTGACTTGGCTATCTGTGGGCATGTCGACAAAACGCTGTAGTGACCTCACTGGCTGCGACATACCAGGTGTACGCGGGTAGCAGGTGATGCGACGATGGGATTTATGGGGGACAGGTCAACTCTGCTGGAGACAGGGCGGTTTGTGAGGGCGGAGGCCGAGCCGGATACGGGAGCCGGCGAGACGGTTCCCGCTGTCAACGCGCAGACCGTACTGACCGATGCGGATTTCGCGGAGGACATGTTCGCCGAGACCGACGCGGCGAGCGACGCCGAGCTCGAAGCCCGGCACCGGGTGGCCGCCGACAAGGGCGACCCCGGCGCCATGAGCGTGCTCGGCGCCCTCCTGCTGCGCCGCGGCGACCTGGACGGGGCCGAGCCCTACCTGCGCGGGGCGACCGGCGAGGGCGACCGGGCCGCCGCCAACAACCTCGGCGTGCTCCTGCACCAGCGGGGCTACCCGGAGGAGGCCGCCGGCTGGTGGCGGGTCGCCGCCGTGGCCGGATCCGCTCCGGCCGCGCACGCCCTGGGCCGCCACTTCCGCGAGCGCGGGGACGAGCCCGCCGCCGAGTACTGGATGCGCCAGGCGGCGGAGTCCGGCCACGCCCTGGGGGCGTACGGGCTGGCCGACCTGCTGGAGCACCGCGGGGACAAGGGCGTCGAGCGATGGTTCCGGGCCGCCGCGGAGCAGGGGCACCGGGAGGCCGCCTACCGGCTGGCACGCCACCTGCGCAAGGGCGACCCCGCCGAGGCCGAGCAGTGGTACCGGCAGGCCGCCGCGCGCGGGCACCGCCGGGCCGCGCTCCACCTGGGCGCACTGCTGGAGGCGCGCGGGGAACTCAAGGAGGCCGGGCGCTGGTACCTCACCTCCGCCAAGCAGGGGGAGGCGCGGGCCGCGTGCGCCCTCGGTTTCCTGCTGCGCGACGCCGGCGACGAGGAGAGCGCGGTCGCGTGGTGGAACCGGGCGGCGCGGGACGGCGACGGCAACGCGGCGAACGCGCTGGGCGCGCTGCACGCCGCGCGCGGGGAGACCCAGACCGCGGAGCGCTGGTACCGGTCCGCGATGGACGCGGGCGACCAGAACGGGGCGTACAACCTCGCTTTGCTGTGCGTCGCGCAGGACCGGACCGCGCAGGCCGAGCAGTGGTACCGGCGGGCCGCGTACGCGGGGCACCGGGAGGCGGCCAACGCGCTGGCCATCCTGCTGCTGCAGGGCGGCGACGCGGCGGGCGCCGAACCGTGGTTCTCCAAGGCGGCCGAGGCGGGCAGCGTGGACGCCGCGTTCAACCTCGGCATCCTGTTCGCCAGCCGGGACGAGGACCGTACGGCCCTGAAGTGGTACGAGCGTGCCGCGTCGGCGGGGCACACCGACGCGGCGCTCCAGGTGGGGATCGCGCTGGTCCGCGACGGCGAGGAGCGGGCCGCCGAGCGGCACCTGCGGTGCGCGGCGGGGGGCGGGAGCGCGGAGGCGGCGTTCCGGCTGGCATCGCTGCTGGAGTCGCTGGCCCCGCCGCCGGAGCCGCTGGCGCTGGGCGAGTCGGCGGGCGGCGCGGAGCGGACCGAGAGCGAGGAGTGGTACGAGCGGGCCGCCGAGCTGGGGCACCGCCGGGCGCAGGTGCGGGTCGGCATGCTCGCCGCCGCCCGCGGTGACCTGGCGGTCGCCGCGCGGTGGTACCGGGAGGCGGCCGAGGCCGGCTCCCGCAACGGGGCGTTCAACCTCGGGCTGCTGCTGGCCCGCGAGGGCAGCGAGCCCGAGGCGGCCCTGTGGTGGACCCGCGCGGCGGTCGCCGGGCACGGGCGGGCCGCGCTGCGGCTGGGCCTGCTGGCGGCCCGGCACGGGGACCTCGCGGAGGGCCAGAAGTGGTGCGTACGCGCGATGGAGCTGGGCCCCGCGGAGGTCTCGGAGCGGGCGCGCCGCCTGCGGGAGGCGCTGGCCGAGGAACTGTCGGCCTGAGCCGCCGCCCCGCCCCGGCCCGCTTCCACGCGGTGTGGGGCGGGGCGGGCGGTGGCCCGCCGGGTGGGCCCGGGGCCCGGCCGGTCAACGGATTTGCATCTGCCGTCCGCGTCCCCGTAGAGTCAGGTTTACCGACGCGGGGTGGAGCAGCTCGGTAGCTCGCTGGGCTCATAACCCAGAGGTCGCAGGTTCAAATCCTGTCCCCGCTACTGAAGGCCCGAGGCCCGGATCCCATGGATCCGGGCCTCGAGTCGTTTCCGGCCGCACATTCCGCCGGAGTGGGGGGGGGGGCGGGCGGGGCGGGAGAGCACCCCGCAGAACACCACGCACACAA
>NZ_JBEOXU010000206.1:0-8527 GCF_040296725.1 Streptomyces sp. NPDC002044 | reverse complement strand
ACGGAACATCCGCTGCCGTTCCGGCACGCGCAACCGGCCCGCCGCCGCCCGCGCCCTTCTTCAGCTCCGCCGCCGCGTTGCGGTAGACGGGCAGCAGGTCGAGGTCGTCCCCCGGATAGTTGACGATCTTCAGCTGCCGGGCGCCCGAGTCGGGCAGGACCGTACCCGTCGACATGTGCGCGTTGTCCAGGACGAGCGCGGGCTTCTTCGCCGAGAGCTCGGCGAGCCGCGCCGGGGTCACGGCCTCGGGCCCGAACGTCCCCACGGTGGTGGCTCCCGCGAGTTTCGCCGCCCACGCCGTGAAGACCTGCGTCACGACGGACGGGGCCTTGCCGCCGGGCCAGGCTGCCCGCAGCTCCGTGTTCAGCTTCGCGTACTCGGTGTCGAAGCCGGTCTTCCACCGGGCGGCGGCCTCCGCGGTGCCGAAGAGCGCGCCCAGCTTGGCGACTTCGGCGTTCACCTTGTCGGGATCGTTGTCGAGGTTCACCTCGACCAGCTTCGCCTTGGAGCCCGCAGCCGCCTTGATCTTCGCGGCGTACGGCTCGAAGGGCGCGTACAGCACGAAGTCGGCCTTGGCGACGGCGGCGAGGTCCGAGGGCTTCGGATCGTAGTCGGGGGCGTGCTGCACGGACTGCGGCACGATCACCTTGACGTCCTCGGCGCCCGCCGCCTTGGCGAAGGCACCCTCCCAGGTGGTCGTGACGACCACCACGGGCTTGTCCTTCTTCGGCGCGCCGCCGCTCGCGGCGGGGGTGTCGGACGCCGTGCCGGAAGCGGCGTCGGAAGCGGTGTCGCCACCGCAGCCGGCGGTCAGGAGGAGGGCCGCACTCAGTGCGAGGAGGGAAGAGATGCGGACGCTGGTGCGCGCCATGAGCTGATTCTCCGTTCGGGGACGAGATGGACGGCGAGGACCACGGCCCCCGCCGTCAGGACGAGGACCGGCCCGGGCGGCCAGTCCAGCCACAGGGCCAGCAGGAAGCCGGTCAGATTGACCGCCACACCGATGCCGACGGCCCAGAGGGTGATCGACTTGAGCGAGCTGCCGAGGCGGCGCGCGGCGAGTGCGGGAAGCAGGGTCAGGGCGTCGACGAGCAGCGCCCCGGTGAGTTTGATCGCCCCGGCGACCGCGACGGCCACCAGGACCAGGAGCGCCGCGGTCAGCGCCCGGACCGGGACGCCGGAGCACTGGGCGAGCTCGCGGTCGTACAGGAGCAGGCCGATCTCGCGCCGACGCCACCAGAACAGGCCCGGTACGAGGACGGCCAGCAGGCCCAGGACCACGAGGTCGGGGGTCCCCACGGACAGGATCGACCCCCAGAGCAGCGCGAACGCGCCGGAGGCGTTGACGCCCGACACGGCCAGCAGGAGGAGGGCCGCGGCGATGGCCAGGCTCATCAGCAGACCCATCGCGCCCGACAGCCCGTCGGGGCTGCGGGCGAGCGGCGCGACCCCGGCGCCGGCGAGGGCGCACGCCACCAGCGCGCACAGCATCGGGTCGAGCCCGGTCAGCAGGCCCACGGCGATGCCGAGCAGCGCGACGTGCATCATCGCGAACCGGACCGGCATGATGTCGAGCCCGACGATGACCACGCCGATGACGGGCAGTCCGATCGCGGCCAGCAGCAGGGCGATCCCGGCCCGCTGCACGGGAAGCAGCCGGAGCAGTTCGCCGAGGTCGGCGGTGGCGAGCGTCACCGGACCTCCCGCAGTCGGCCCGCGGCCATCTCCAGGACCCGGTCGCAGCGGGCGGCCATCGCACGGTCGTGCGTCACGACGACCAGCGTCACCGGCAGGGCGGTGAGGACGTCCGCGGCCTCCGACTGCCCGTCGAAGTCGAGGGCGGCGGTCGGCTCGTCCGCCAGCAGCACTTCCGCGCCGGCGGCCACGCACCCGATCGCCCGGGCCAGGTACATGCGCTGCAACTGGCCGCCGGACAGCGTGTGCAGGGGCCGTCGGGTCAGCGATCCCACCCCGAGCCGGTCCGCGGCCTCGGCCGCGTCCGCCGCGGCGCCGCTGCTGGCCAGCAGCTCGGCGCCGAGCAGGGGGAACCGGCCGGCGGCCGGCTTCTGCGGGATCCAGGCGCAGGCCCGGCGCCGCCAGGCCCATTCCGCGGGGGTGCGGGTGCTCCGGCCGCCGACCAGGATCGAGCCCGTGACCTGCCGGTGCAGTCCGAGGACCGCCCGGAGCAGGGTGGTCTTGCCCGAGCCGTTGGTTCCGGTCAGCGCCACCCGCTCCCCGGCGGCTATCTCCAGGTCCACGTCCCCGACGGCCTCCACCCGGCCGTGCCGGCAGGCCACCTCCCGCATGCGCACATCCAGCCCGCCCATCACACGCCCCTCGTTCCTCCGCGGCCAGCGGGCCGGGCGGATGTCCGCCCTCCCACGTCGCAGTAGTCGGGCGGCGGACCCGCCGGGTTCCCGCGGATCCGCGATCCGTCCCGGATCCCTGCCGAACCCGTGCCGAACCCGTGCCGAACCCGTGCCGAACCCGTCCGGAGTCCCGGCCGGAGTCCCGGCCGGCCGGCCGGACGCGGCGACCACGCACATCGCTGTCCGGTGACCGGAGCGAGGTGATAGACATCCGTCGTGCACAAGACACTTGAGCTCCCCGACCTGCTGCGCCTGATCGACGAGCGGTCGACCGCCTTCCGCGCCGCCGTCGCCGCCGCGCCCCGTACCGACGTACGGGTGCCGACCTGCCCCGAGTGGACGCTGTTCGATCTGGCGGAGCACCTGGGCGGGGGAGACCGTTTCTGGGCCGCCGTCGTCGGTGCCGGGCCCGCCGACGCTCCGCCGGCCGAAGCCACCGCCGCCCGCGCCGCGCTGGAAGCGCCGCGGGAGCGTGACGCCCTGCTGGCCTGGCTGGCCGAGTCGACGCGGCTGCTGCTGAGCGCCCTGCGCGAGGCGGGGCCGCGGAACGACTGCTGGACGTGGTGGTCCGCGCTGCAGTCACCGCGGAACTCCGGCGGGGTCGCCCGGCACCGGGTCCAGGAGACCGCGGTGCACACCTACGACGCCCAGCTCGCCGTCGGCGCCCCGGAGCCGCTGCCGGCCGAGGTCGCCCTCGACGGTGTCGAGGAGTTCCTGTTCACCTGCTGCGCAACGCCGAGTGCCTGGCCGCACGAGCCCACGACCTTCGACTTCCACGCCGCCGAGGGACGCTCCTGGCGCCTCACGGTCGACGGCGACGGAGCACGCTCCACGCGCATCCCCGCGCCCGGTGCCACGGCCGGCGGGGAACCGGACACGGCCGGCGCCGCCCTCCACGGCACGGCCGGTGAGCTGGTCCTCTTCTGCTACGAACGCATCCCGGCCGGCTCCGTGCGCATCGAAGCGGACGCGGGGCTGATCGACCTGCTCCGCGCCTGGGAACCGGAGGGATAGGCGGCGGATCCGTCCCGTCCGGTCCGGCCCGTGATCAGCGCACCCAGCCCTTCGGGTCCGGCTTCCAGTCCTCGACGAGGAGGCCGAGCAGCACCTCGTCCAGGAACTCGCCCATCACCCAGGCCGACGAGCGCAGGACGCCCTCGCGGACGAAACCGTTGCGCTCGGCGGAGCGCAGCATCGCGGTGTTGTCCGACAGCGTCTCGATCTGCAGCCGCCGCAGGCCGCGCACGACGAAACCGTAGTGACACAGCGCCGCGACCACGTCGGTGCCGTACCCCTTGCCGCGCGCGGACGGCCGCATTCCCAGCCCGAGGTGCGCGGACCGGTTGTGGTTGTCGATGCCCCACAGCACCGCGGTGCCGACCAGCGTGCCACCGTCCAACTCCACCACCGAGAACGGGACGTGCCCCTGTTCCTTGTCGTCCACCACCAGCCGCGCGTCCTGTGACCCGGGCGTGATCGGCCGCCATGGCCGGCCTTCGGCCCGGGAGGTGTTGACCACGTCGTCGTAGAGCTCGGCCCGCAGGATCGGGATGTCCTCGTCGTGCCGGGCCCTGAGCCCGACCTTGCCGCCCCTTAGCATGCGAACTTCCTATCCGACCGGCCTCGGTGACGGCAAACCGATTCCCCCCCCGCACTAGCCGCCGATGTCGCGGCTGCGGAAGTCGTCCAGGGTCTCGCGCCGCATCAGCGTCGTGGCCGTGCCCTCGTGGACCGCGATGACGGGTGGGCGCCCCACCAGGTTGTAGCCGGAGGCCATCGACAGCTGGTACGCGCCCGCCACCGGTACGGCGATCAGGTCGCCCGGGCGGACGTCTCCGGGCAGCTCCGCGTCGGCCGCGAGGATGTCCCCCGCCTCGCAGTGCCGGCCGACGACCGTGGCCGTGCGGGGCTCCGCCGTCGAGCGGCGGCCGATCAGCCGGGGCGCGTACCGCACCCCGTACAGCGCGGGCCGGGGGTTGTCGCTCATCCCGCCGTCCACGGCGACGAAGACCTTCTCGCCCGTGCGCTTGACGGCGAGCACCCGGTACAGCGCGACCCCCGCGGGACCGGCGACGGCCCGCCCCGGCTCGACGGCGAGCCGGGGTACGGGCAGCCCCGCCGCGGCGCAGCTCTCGATCAGTCCGGCGCGCAGCCGGCGGGCGAGGGCGGTGAGGTCGAGGACGGGCTCGCCCGGCCGGTAGGCGATGCCGTGCCCGCCGCCCAGGTCGAGTTCGGGCAGCGTGACGCCGTGCGCGTCGTGGACCCGGGCCATCAGCCCCACCATGCGGCGCAGGGCCACCAGGTAGGGCTTCACCTCGGTGATCTGCGAGCCTATGTGGCAGTGCAGACCGGTCAGTTCGAGCCGGGGCTGACCGAGGATCCGGGCTATCGCGTGCTGCGCGGAGCCGTCCGCGAGCGACAGCCCGAACTTCTGGTCGTCCGTCCCGGTACGGATCTTGTCGTGGCCGCCGGCCGAGATGCCCGGCACCACCCGCACCATCACCTTCTGCCGGCCCCCCGGGCCGACGGCGGCCGCTATGCGGGCGATCTCGGACGGACCGTCGATGACGATCCTTCCCACGCCGAGCCGCAGCGCCGCCTCCAGGTCGCGCGGGGACTTGGCGTTCCCGTGCAGTACGACGCGTTCGGCCGGGAACCCGGAGGTGACGGCCAGCTCCAGTTCCCCCGCCGAGCAGACGTCGAGGCCGAGCCCCTCCTCCCGCACCCAGCGCACCATCGCGCGGGAGAGGAACGCCTTCGCGGCGTACAGCACGTCCGTGTCGGGGAAGGCGTCCCGGTAGGTGCGGCAGCGCCCGCGCACCTCGGCCTCGTCCAGCACGTACGCCGGGGTGTCGAAGCGGTCGGCCAGCTCGGACAGCGAGACCCCGCCGACCGCCAGGTCGCCGTCGGGGAGCCGGGTCGTGGACGCGGGCCAGACGGACAGGTCGTCGGCGCCGGCCGGCAGCCCGGCGGGAACGGCGGCCGTCACCACGTGATCCCCCATCAGAGGGTCCCGGCCAGGGGCGCGTCCACGCTCCCGGTGACGGGCTCGGCCGCGCTCGGGACCGGCACTCCGGCGGGTTCCGGGACCGGTACCGGGACCGGGACCGGGGCGGCGGGTTCCGAGGTGGGGACCGGGGCGGCGGCGGGCGCGGTGAACGTCGGATCGACGGTCAGGAGCGACGCTCCGAGCGGCTCGGCCAGCGCACGGAGCGCGGACCCGGAGAGCCGGATCCACGTCTGATCCGCACCGAGGGTGGCGGCCAGCCGGTCCGGACCGGTGAAGCCGACAGCGGTACGAGCACCGAGCGGGGTGCGGAACAGCCGGACCACGACCCCCGTCGCACCCGGCCGGGCCGGCACGTACAGGGGCCTGGCCGGGACCCGTTCTTCAGGCTCGGGGTCGTCGTCGTACAGGAACAAACACATGGGCCCTCCCAGGGGAACCACGAGCGGCGGTTGCCGCCCCGGGGCGCGGTGAGGCGGCCCGGGGCGTGACACCCGAAGCTATCCCCGATCCGGGCCGTCCCCGACCACTCGGTAACGGGACCTTGACGGCGGGTGGCCGGGTCCATACGCATCACTGACGTCCGGGGCCGGACGGGACCGTCTCCGGCCCGGTCCGGCGCACCCGGGCGCGGCGACGCGGCGCCGTGGCCGGGCCGCCGAAGATTTCCGGCCTTTCTCGGCGGCCGCGCCGCAACGGGCCCTGCCCGGGCCGCCGTTCAGCGTCGCCCGCCGGTCCGGAAGCCCGCCGTGGGACCGCCGGTCAGCTCCGGAGCCGGGCTCCCTCCGCGCGGAAGGCACGCCGGTAGGCGGCGGGCGTGGTGCGCAGGGCCTCGTGGAAGCGCCGGCGGAGATTCACGGCCGAGGAGAGGCCGACCCGGTGCGCGATGGTTTCCACCGGCAGGTCCGTCTCCTCCAGCAGCGCCCGGGTGGCGGCGATCCGCCGGTCCAGCAGCCACCGCCCGGGACTGACGCCGAGCTGCTCGGAGAAGCGCCGGGTCAGGGTACGGGCCGAGACCTGCGCGCGTCCGGCCATCTCGGCGACGCTGACCGGCCGGTCCAGCCGTCCGGACAGCCACTCCAGCAGCGGGGCCAGCGAGTCGGGGACCGCTCCGGAGGTGGGCAGTTCGGCGTACTGCAGCTGGCAGCCCTCGCGGTGCGGCGGCATCACCAGCTGCCGGGCGATCCGCATCGCGTAGGCGGCGCCCTGGTCGGCGCTCACCAGGTGCAGGCAGAGGTCCACGCCGGCCGCCGATCCGGCGCTGGTGGCGACGTCGCCGTGGTCCACGTACAGCACCGCGGGGTCGACCCGGACCCGCGGGAACCGGGTGGCCAGCTCGGCGGCCTGGGCCCAGTGGGTGGCGGCCCGCCGGCCGTCCAGCAGTCCGGCGGCGGCGAGCACGAAGGCGCCGGAGCAGATGCCGACGATCCGCGCGCCGCGCCCGTGCGCCCGGCGGACCGCCGCGACCACCGCCTCCGGTACCTCGGAGCCGGGTGGCTGCCGCCAGCCGGGGACCAGTACGGTGTCCGCGCGCTCCAGGGCGTCCAGGCCCGTCGTGACCAGCAGGTCGTAGCCCGCCTGACCGCGTACCGGGCCGGGGTGCTCGGTGCACACCTCGAAGGCGTAGCGGGCGGGGACCGCCGGGCCGTGGTCGCCGAACACCTCGGTCGCGCAGGCCAGCGGGAAGGCCGGCTGCGGGGGATTCACCAGGGCCACGACCCGGTGCGGCTCCGGCGGCTTCGGCGGCTCCGGCAGTTCTCGCTGCTCCGGCAGCGAACGAGGCGTCATGGCGGGAAAGTACCCCATCATGTCGTTCCGGACACTGGGATGGCCGATTGGTCCAGTCCAGCATCGTCCTGTGATGACCACTCAGACGCACGCCGACACCGCCAAGGCCGATCCGCCGACCGCCGCCCGGCCCCCACTGTGGGACCGGCGCTTCACGCTCTACTTCACCGCCCGTGCGGTCTCGCTGGTCGGCGACGCGATGATGCCGGTGGCCGCCGCGCTCGCCGTGGGCCCGCTCTACGGTATCTCCGGAGTCGGCACCGTACTCGGTGTCTGGACCGGGACGTTCGTCCTCCTGGTCCTGTTCGGCGGGGTCTTCGCCGACCGGTTCGGCGCGCGCCGGATGATGGTCGGCGCGGACCTCGTCCGGGTGCTCAGCCAGGGGGTGCTGGCCGCCGCGTTCTTCGCCGGGCCGCCGCCGTTCTGGCTGCTGGTGACCATGGCCGCACTGGCCGGCGCCGCCGTCGCCATGTTCCTGCCGGGTGTCAACGGGATGGTCCCGCTGGTCGCCCGCGATCCGCATCGGGCCAACGCCACGCTCAAGGCGGCCGACGCCCTCGCCCACCTGACCGGCCCGGCCCTGGCGGGGCTGCTGATCACGCTCACCAACGCCGGGACCGTGTACGCCATCGACGCCGGCACCTTCCTGCTCAGCGCCCTGTGCCTGGCACTGATCCGGCTCGCCCCGGCCGCCCGGCCGACGGGCGCCCCGGCCGGATCCGGCTCTCCCGCCCGCAGCGGCGGTTCACTCCGCCGAGACCTGCGCCAGGGCTGGCGGGAATTTCGCGCGCGCACCTGGATGTGGGCGGTGATCCTCATCTGGATGGGCTACGGCGTACTGTTCTACGGCCCCCTGGTACCGCTGAGTTCGGCGCTGATCGGCGCCCGGCTCGGACCGGACGCCTACGGCCTGGCGGTCTCGTTCCTCGGCGTCGGAACGGTGCTCGGCGGCCTGCTGGCGCTGCGGCTGCGCCCGGCCCGGCCGCTGGCCGCCGGCGCGATGGCGATGGTGCTGTGCACCGTGCTGCCGCTCTGCGTGGCGCTGGGCGCCGGTCTGCCGCTGCTGCTGGCGGGCCACGCCCTCGGCGGCGCCGCCCTGGCGTTCTGGTCGGTGATGTGGGCGACCAGCGTGCAGACCCACACCCCGCCCGAGGTGCTCAACCGGGTCACCGCCTACGAGCAGGCCGGCTCCGTGTCCGGGATCGCGCTCGGCCAGATGCTGGCGGGGCCGGCCACCGCGCTGGCCTCCCCGGAACGGCTGCTCATGGCTGAGTTCCCCCGCTCCGCTCGCCATGCTGGAACCACACCGAAACAGCGGTCGGCACGGAACGGGGCGGGACATGAGTGAGCACGTGAACGGGAT
>NZ_JBEOXU010000205.1:0-8566 GCF_040296725.1 Streptomyces sp. NPDC002044 | reverse complement strand
CGCTACGAGGAGTGACCACCGGGTCAATCAATCCACCGTTCAATCCGGGCGGTGACCGCCTCGCCCTCCCGCGCCGGCCGTCGCCGTACGGAGGGGGTGCGGGCTCAGCCGAAGACCGGGCCGGTGAACTTCTCGCCCGGCCCCTGGCCCGGCTCGTCCGGGACGACCGAGGCCTCGCGGAAGGCCAGCTGGAGGGACTTCAGGCCGTCCCGCAGCGGGGCCGCGTGGAAGGAGCTGATCTCGGTGGCGCTCGCCGTGACCAGTCCGGCCAGGGCCGTGATCAGCTTGCGGGCCTCGTCGAGGTCCTTGTGCTCGGAGTCCGGCTTGTCCAGACCCAGATTGACCGCCGCGGCGCTCAGCAGGTGCACGGCCACCGTGGTGATCACCTCGACCGCGGGGACGTCCGCGATGTCGCGGGTCATGGCGTCGTAGTCGGGGGAGCCGTCGGCAGCGGGGTCGGTGGAGGGGGTCGCGTCAGTCATGTGGCCCACGATATGCCGTGCGGCGGGCTTGCCACGCGGGTGCTAGTATGTACTTCGACCGGCCGGACACTGCTGTGCCCGGCCCACAAGTGGAGGCTCCTTTCTCCCACCTGACCGCCCTCCGGGGTGTCGGGTCATCCGGTCAGGCGGTATCCATCGTTCCGTACGGACGATGGAAAGCCGCCCGATGTTGCGCCCCGCGGTTCGCACGCGGCGGTGCTCCGGTTGTTCTGGAGCCCCTGCCTGTGCCCGGCGGGGCTTTTTTCATTCTCCCCGCCGCGGTAGGTCTGACGGAAATACACGTCAGCGGCTGTCTGCCAGGCAGCCGTGTGGTGCTACCGAGGAGGATCCATCAGCACCGAGCCCCGCATCAACGACCGGATTCGCGTTCCCGAGGTACGGCTTGTCGGGCCCAGCGGCGAGCAGGTCGGCATCGTGCCGCTTGCGAAGGCGCTCGAGCTCGCGCAGGAGTACGACCTCGACCTGGTCGAGGTCGCGGCGTCCGCACGCCCGCCGGTCTGCAAGCTCATGGACTACGGCAAGTTCAAGTACGAGTCGGCCATGAAGGCCCGTGAGGCGCGCAAGAACCAGGCGCACACGGTCATCAAGGAAATGAAGCTCCGGCCGAAGATCGACCCGCACGACTATGACACCAAGAAGGGTCACGTCGTCCGGTTCCTCAAGCAGGGCGACAAGGTCAAGATCACGATCATGTTCCGTGGTCGCGAGCAGTCCAGGCCGGAACTCGGCTACCGGCTGCTGCAGCGTCTCGCCACGGACGTCGAAGACCTCGGGTTCATCGAGTCGAACCCGAAGCAGGACGGCCGAAACATGATCATGGTTCTCGGTCCGCACAAGAAGAAGACCGAGGCCATGGCCGAGGCCCGCGAGGCGCAGGCCGCCCGCAAGGCCGAGCGTCAGGGCGTCGCTTACACCGAGGACGGCGTTTCCTACACCGACGACGAGGCTCCTTCCGAGGACGCCGCGCCCGAGGAGCAGGAGACCGAGGTCACCGAGGCCACCGAGGCCGCCACCGACGAGACGGCCGCCGAAGAGGCGCCCGCCGACGAGGCGAACGCCCAGGCCTGATTCCGGGGCAGCCCGTCTCGGATCACCAACACGACATGACGCTCCCGGAGCCGGTCCGCAGCGGACCGGTGGGAGCGCCACCGACGAGGAGATAACGGCGCTATGCCGAAGAACAAGACGCACAGCGGTTCCAAGAAGCGCTTCAAGATCACCGGCTCCGGCAAGGTGCTCCGTGAGCGCGCCGGCAAGCGCCACCTGCTCGAGCACAAGTCGTCCCGTGTCACCCGCCGCCTGTCCGGCACCGCGGAGATGGCCCCCGGCGACGCCGCGAAGATCAAGAAGCTTCTCGGCAAGTGACGGCCTCCGCTCCCCTTCCGGGAGCGGGACGTCAAGACCGGGACCCCATCGAATTCGGGTCGTGTGAAGACAACCACGGCCCCGCTACAAGGAGTTAAAAAGTGGCACGCGTCAAGCGGGCAGTAAACGCCCACAAGAAGCGCCGGGCGATCCTCGAGGCGGCCTCCGGCTACCGCGGTCAGCGTTCGCGCCTGTACCGCAAGGCCAAGGAGCAGGTCACCCACTCGCTGGTCTACAACTTCAACGACCGCAAGAAGCGCAAGGGCGACTTCCGTCAGCTGTGGATCCAGCGCATCAACGCCGCTGCCCGCCAGA
This sequence comes from Streptomyces sp. NPDC002044, assembly GCF_040296725.1. NCBI lineage: Bacteria > Bacillati > Actinomycetota > Actinomycetes > Kitasatosporales > Streptomycetaceae > Streptomyces > Streptomyces sp. NPDC002044. The sequence goes on along the minus strand of NZ_JBEOXU010000205.1, from coordinate 6,383 downwards.
ACGGCATGACGTACAACCGCCTCATCCAGGGTCTGAAGGCCGCCAACATCGAGGTGGACCGCAAGATCCTCGCGGAGCTGGCCGTCAACGACGCCAACGCGTTCGCCGCGCTCGTCGAGGTCGCGCAGAAGGCGCTTCCGGCCGACGTCAACGCCCCCAAGGCCGCTGCCTAAGGGCCAGCCGGCCCGGCAGTCACGGGGCCGGCCCCCACGGACCCGCAGGCATTCGCCTGCGGGTCCGTGTGCTTTCCCCCTCCGCACCAGGACCCGAGAGAGAACCGCAGACACCATGGGCACCCCCGCCGAGCTGATCTCCCCCCGATCCCCGCGGGTGGCCGCCGCCAGGCGACTGGCGCGGCGCAACTTCCGCACCAAGGAGCGCCGGTTCATCGCCGAGGGTCCGCAGGCCGTCCGCGAGGCCGTCGAGCACCGCGGGGCCGCGGGCGGGACCACCCTGATCGAGCTGTTCGCGACCGTCGAGGCCGCCGGGCGCTACGCGGACATCATCGACGCGGCCCTGGCCGCCGGTGCCCGGGTGCACTACGCGGGCGACGAGGTCCTCGCCGAGGTCTCCCAGACCGTCACCCCGCAGGGCCTCGTGGGCGTCTGCCACTTCCTGGACTCCCCCTTCGAGGAGATCCTGGCGGCCCGGCCCAAGCTCGTCGCCGTCCTCGCGCACGTCCGCGACCCCGGCAACGCCGGTACCGTCCTGCGCTGCGCGGACGCCGCCGGAGCGGACGCGGTGGTGCTGACCGACGCGTCGGTCGACCTGTACAACCCCAAGTCCGTACGGGCCTCCGTCGGTTCCCTCTTCCACCTGCCGGTCGCCGTCGGCGTCCCGGTGGAGCAGGCCGTCGAGGGGCTCCGGGCGGCGGGCGTACGGATCCTCGCGGCCGACGGGGCCGGCGAGGACGACCTCGACGCCGAGCTCGACGCGGGCACCATGGGCACCCCCTCGGCCTGGGTCTTCGGCAACGAGGCCTGGGGCCTGCCGGAGGAGACCCGGGCGCTGGCCGACGCCGTGGTGCGGGTCCCGATCCACGGCAGGGCGGAGAGCCTGAACCTCGCGACGGCCGCCGCCGTGTGCCTCTACGCCTCCGCGCGTGCACAGCGGGCGCCCGGAGGGTGCCGCTCCGTGACCCCCAGCTAGTAATGTGGCGGCCCGGGGGCCCACTGCGCTACTCGGAGATGTGGGGTACGGGGACATGACCGTCGGTACGAACAGCTCGCCGCAGGCCGGCCGGACCACCGGCCCCGCCGCCGAGCGTCTCCCGGACGTCCGCGGCGCCCTGGCCGGAGTCCCGCCCCAGGCGGGCCCCGCCCGCCACGCCCCCGAGGACGGAGCCGACGGGCCGCGCGCCGGAGCACGGCAGAGCCGCGCGGCGACCCGTACCCCCGTACCGGGCGCGCCGCAGCCGAAGCCGGCGTCCGACGCCGGGGCCGTGGCCGAGTCCGGGGCCCCCGGGCCGGGGATCCCCGTAGGGCCGGGGCCGGGCGACGCCGCCGGCGAGCGGCTGGGCGGCGGCATCGACCCCGATGACCTGCCCGACGGGCTCGTCGTCGCCGACGGCTCCGGACGCGTCATCTGCTTCAACCTGGCCGCGGCCCGGATGACCGCCACCGACCCCGCGCGGGCGCTGGGCACCCGTATCGACAGCGCGCTGCCCCTGGAGGACCTGGAGGGCCGCCGCTGGTGGGCGCTGACCGACCCGTACGGCGGGCTGGCCACCCGGCGGGGCCAGCCCGAGCGCAACCTGCTGCTGCCCGGCGGCCGCGAGGTGCTCGTCTCCGCCCGCTACGTGCGCACCCACCCCACCGGCCCGTTGCGCCGCCTCGTCGTCACCCTGCGCGGTACCGAGGCCCGCCGCCGCACCGAGCGCAGCCACGCCGAGCTGATCGCCACCGTCGCGCACGAGCTGCGTTCCCCGCTGACCTCCGTCAAGGGCTTCACGGCGACCCTGCTGGCCAAGTGGGAGCGGTTCACCGACGACCAGAAGCGGCTGATGCTGGAGACCGTCGACGCCGACGCCAACCGCGTCACCCGGCTCATCGCCGAGCTCCTCGACATCTCCCGCATCGACTCCGGCCGCCTGGAGGTGCGCCGCCAGCCGGTCGACATCGGCACCGCGGTCGCCCGCCACGTCCAGGCGCTGACCGCGAACGGCCAGACTCCCGAGCGGTTCCTCGTCAGCGTCTGCCGTCCGCTGCCCGACCTGTGGGCGGACCCGGACAAGATCGACCAGATCCTCGGCAACCTCCTCGAAAATGCGGTGCGCCACGGTGAGGGAACGGTCACCATCGAGGTGACGCCGCACGAGAAGGGAACCGCCGTCACCGTGACCGACGAGGGCTCCGGGATCCCGGAGGAGTCGATGGGCCGCGTCTTCACCCGCTTCTGGCGGGGGAGCAAGCGCGGCGGCACCGGCCTGGGCCTGTACATCGTCAAGGGCATCGTGGAGGCCCACGGCGGCACCATCGCGGTCGGCCGCGGCCCCGGCGGCGGAGCCGAGTTCCGGTTTATTCTGCCCGTGAGCGCCCCGGCCTACCTCACGCAGTAGCACTGCGGAGCGTCTCGCCAGGCGGCCCACGGGCTCCTTCACCCCCGGCGACCTTTAGACTCGACCTTTGGCACCTTTGTGTCCTTGTGTCGATCAGGTCGATCAAGTCGTCGGGGACCACCAGCCAGCCATCGGAAGTACGGGAAGAGATGTCGGCACCGAACAAGTCGTACGACCCTGTCGAGGTCGAGGCACTGAAACCGGAAGAGATCGAGCGCATGCGGGACGAGGCGCTCGCCGCCTTCGCCTCCGCCGGCGACCTCGACGCGCTGCGGGAGGCGAAGACCGCGCACATGGGCGACCGCTCGCCCCTGGCGCTCGCCAACCGCGAGATCGGCGCCCTGCCCCCCCAGGCCAAGGCCGAGGCGGGCAAGCGCGTGGGCCAGGCCCGCGGCGCCGTGAACAAGGCCCTCGGGTCCCGCACGGCCGAGCTGGAGGCGGAGCGCGACGAGCGGGTGCTCGTCGAGGAGGCGGTGGACGTCACGCTGCCCTACGACCGCGTGCCCGCCGGCGCCCGGCATCCCCTGACCACGCTGATGGACCGCATCGCGGACATCTTCACGGCCATGGGGTACGAGGTCGCGGAAGGACCCGAGGTCGAGGCGGAGTGGTTCAACTTCGACGCCCTCAACTTCACGCCCGACCACCCCGCGCGCCAGATGCAGGACACCTTCTTCGTCCAGGGGCCCGAGGGCACCGCGGGCGACGAGTCCGGCGTCGTGCTGCGCACCCACACCTCCCCGGTGCAGGCGCGCTCGCTGCTGGAGCGCGAGCCCCCCGTCTACATCGTGTGTCCGGGGCGGGTGTACCGCACCGACGAGCTCGACGCGACGCACACCCCGGTCTTCCACCAGGTCGAGCTGCTCGCCGTGGACGAGGGCCTGACCATGGCCGACCTCAAGGGCACCATGGACCACATGGTCCAGGAGCTGTTCGGCGAGGGCACGACCACGCGCCTGCGCCCGCACTTCTTCCCCTTCACCGAGCCGTCCGCCGAGATGGACATGCAGTGCTACGTGTGCCGCGGCGCGTCGGTGGGCAACCCCGACCGCCCCTGCCGCACCTGCTCCAGCGAGGGCTGGATCGAGCTCGGCGGCTGCGGCATGGTCAACCCCAAGGTGCTCACCGCCTGCGGCGTGGACCCCGAGAAGTACAGCGGGTTCGCCTTCGGGTTCGGCATCGAGCGGATGCTGATGTTCCGTCACAACGTAGAAGACATGCGAGACATGGTCGAGGGTGACGTTCGCTTCACCCGGCCGTTCGGGAGTGAGATCTGATGCGCGTCCCGCTTTCCTGGCTGCGGGAGTACGTCGACCTCCCCGCGGGTGAGACCGGCCGCGACGTGGCCGCCAAGCTGGTCGACGCCGGCCTCGAGGTCGAGACCGTCGAGCAGCTCGGCGGCGGGCTCAAGGGCCCGCTCGTCGTCGGCCGCGTGCTGACCATCGAGGAGCTCGAGGGCTTCCGCAAGCCGATCCGCTTCTGCACGGTCGACGTCGGCACCGCCAACGGCACCGGCGAGCCGCAGGAGATCGTCTGCGGCGCCCGGAACTTCGCCGTCGGCGACAAGGTCGTCGTGGTCCTGCCGGGCGCGGTCCTGCCCGGCGACTTCGCGATCGCCTCGCGCAAGACGTACGGCCGCACCTCGCACGGCATGATCTGCTCCGGCGACGAGCTGGGCATGGGCGACGACGGCACGCACGGCATCATCGTGCTGCCGCCCGAGCACGAGGTCGGCACCGACGCGATCGAGCTGCTGGAGCTCGTCGACGAGGTCCTCGACATCGACATCACCCCGGACCGCGGCTACTGCATGTCCCTGCGCGGTGTCGCCCGCGAGGCGGCGACCGCGTACGGTCTGCCGCTGCGCGACCCGGCGCTGCTCGACGTGCCCGCGCCGAACGCGTACGGCTACCCGGTCAAGGTCGACGACCCGGCCGGCTGCGACCGCTTCACCGCGCGTACGGTCACCGGCCTCGACCCCGAGGCGCGCTCCCCGATCTGGCTGACCCGCCGCCTCCAGAAGGCGGGCATGCGCCCGATCTCGCTCGCCGTCGACATCACCAACTACGTGATGCTGGAGCTCGGCCAGCCGCTGCACGCCTACGACCGCTCGCGGATCGACGGCACGATCGGCGTCCGCCGCGCGGAGCGGGGCGAGAAGTTCACCACCCTCGACGGGGTCGAGCGCACGCTCGACTCCGAGGACCTGGTGATCACGGACGCCCGCGGGCCGATCGGCCTCGCCGGGGTCATGGGCGGCGCCAACACCGAGATCGCCGACTCCGTCACCACGCCTTTCGATCCCTCCGGCGCGACCGGACAGGCCGAGGGGACGACGGACGTCGTCATCGAGGCCGCGCACTTCGACTCCGTGTCGATCTCGCGCACCGCCCGCCGCCTGAAGCTCTCCTCGGAGGCGTCCAAGCGCTTCGAGCGGGGCGTCGACCCGAAGGCCGCCGCCGCTGCCGCGCAGCGGACCGTCGACCTGCTCGTGCTGCTCGCGGGCGGCACCGCCGAGGCCGGCGTCACCGAGTACCTCGCCCCGGGCGCCCCGCGTTCCATCGCGATGAGCGCGGACCACCCGGACCGGGTCGCCGGCATGGACTACGGCCGCGAGACCGTCGTGCGCCGCCTCCAGGAGGTCGGCTGCGACGTCTACGGCCAGGACGAGCTGGTCGTCACCGTGCCCTCGTGGCGGCCCGACCTCGCCGAGCCCAACGACCTCGCCGAAGAGGTCATCCGGCTGGAGGGCTACGGGAACCTCCCGTCCACCCTCCCGCAGGTTCCCTCCGGCCGCGGCCTCACGGCACGCCAGCAGCTGCACCGCCGGGCCGGCCGCGCGCTGGCCGGCGCAGGCTACGTCGAGGCGCTGAACTACCCGTTCGTGGGGGTGCAGGTCTTCGACCAGCTCCGGCTGCCCGCGGACGACGCCGCCCGCCGGGTCGTCAAGCTCGTCAACCCGATCTCCGACGAGGAGCCGGCGCTGCGCACCACGCTGCTGCCGGGTCTGCTCGGCGCGCTGCGCCGCAACGACAGCCGGGGCAGTCACGACCTCGCGCTCTTCGAGACCGGTTCGGTCTTCCTGGCCGCCGAGCGGCCGGGTGTCGCCGTACGGCTGCCCGTCGACCGGCGTCCCACGGACGAGGAGATCGCCACCCTGGACGCGGCCCTGCCCGCGCAGCCGCGGTACGCCGCGGTCGTGCTCGCCGGTGCGCGCGAGCAGGCCGGCTGGTGGGGCAAGGGCCGCCCGGCCGACTGGGCGGACGCCGTCCAGGCCGCCCGCGCGCTGGCCGCCCTGGCCGGCGCGGAACTCGTCGTCCGCCAGGGCCAGTACGGTCCCTGGCACCCGGGCCGCTGCGCCGAGCTGGTCGTCACCGTCGACGGTGACGAGCAGGTGATCGGCCACGCGGGCGAGCTGCACCCGCGCGTGGTCAAGGCGCTGGGCCTGCCGGCCCGTACCAGTGCCATGGAGCTCGACCTGGACCGCCTCGCGGCGGCCGGCGCCGAGTCCCTCCAGGCGCCCCGGATCTCCACCTTCCCGGTGGCGACCCAGGACGTCGCGCTGATCGTCGACGCGTCGGTCCCGGCGTCCGCCGTGGAGGACGCGCTGCACGAGGGTGCGGGCGAACTCCTGGAGTCGCTGCGGCTGTTCGACGTCTTCACCGGTGACCAGGTCGGCGGGGGCAAGAAGTCCCTGGCGTACGCACTGCGCTTCCGCGCCGCCGACCGCACGCTGACCGCCGAGGAGTCCACGGCCGCGCGCCCCGTACGGGCGGATGCAGCTGGTCGAGGTGACCTCGGGCCCGCTGGAGCGGCGGTTCGGGCT
>NZ_JBEOXU010000204.1:0-8621 GCF_040296725.1 Streptomyces sp. NPDC002044 | reverse complement strand
GGACGCGGCGGACCTCCTGCGCACCCTGCGCCCGGACGGCGCCGAGGCGGTGGTGATCTCCGCCGTCGGCGGGATCGGCGGCGTCGGCAAGACCGCCCTGGCCCTGCACGCCGCCCACCGGCTGCGCGAGCACTTCCCGGATGGGCAGCTCTACGCCAACCTCCGGGGCGTACGGGAGGATCCGGCCCACCCCGGAAGCGTGCTCGCCGCCTTCCTGCGCGCCCTCGGGGTCCTGGACTCCGCCATTCCGGAGGGCGCCGAGGAACGCGCGGCCCTGTACCGGTCCCGGCTGGCGGGCCGGCGGGTGCTGCTCGTCCTGGACGATGCCCGGGACATCGGGCAGATCGAGCCACTGCTGCCCGGGTCGTCCGCCTGCGCCGTCCTGGTGACCAGCCGCAGCACCCTGCCGGAACTCCCGGCCGCCCTGCGCATCCGGCTCGACGTGCTGTCGTCCGCCGACGCCGTGACCCTGCTCGGCCGGATCCTCGGCGATGCCCGGATCGCGGCGGAACCGGCCGAAGCCGCCGCCATGGCCGAGCTGTGCGGCGGGCTCCCGCTGGCGCTGCGGATCGCCGGATCCCGGCTGGCGACCCGGCCGGGCTGGTCGCTCGCCGCGTTCCTCGGCCTGCTGGAGGGGCGGCGCTCCCCGTTCTCCGCGACGGCGGCCGGAGAGGACGGGGTGGAGGCCTGCTTCCGGCTGAGCTACGAGCTGCTGGACGCCGACGAGGCCCGGCTGTTCCGGTCGCTGGCCCTGCCCGACCAGGAAAACGCGGAAGCCGCCGACGCGGCGGCCCTGACCGGTCTTCCGTACGAGCGGGCCGAGGAGTGCCTGGAGCGGATGACCGGCCTCGGGCTGCTGGAGTCCCCGGCTCCGGGCCGGTACCGCTACCACGACCTGCTGCGGGCCTTCGCCCGGGCCCGGTCCGCGGAAGAGGACGGTCCCGGGGCGCAGGCGGCGGCGCTGGTCCGGCTCTGCGACCACTTCCTGGCGTCGGCCCGCAACGCGTACGCCGTCGAGCGCCCCGGCCATCCGCTGGCCGGACTGCTCACCGCGACGCGCTCGCCCGGCACGGCGGTCTCCGCTCCCGGTCAGGGCCACCGGCTGTTCACCGCGCAGCACCAGTCCGTGCTGGCGGTCGCGGTGCAGACCGTCCGGGCCGATCCGTCGTCCGTGGCGCTCGTGGCCGACCTCGTCCTCGCCCTGGACCCGGTGCTCGACGGCTCCTTCCTCTGGGGCGCGCTGGTGGAACCGGCCCGTCTGATGCTGCGGCTGGCGCGCGAGCGGTCGCAGACCCGGGCCGCGGGCCGCCTGGGCTACATGCTGGGCGGGGCGCTCTACCAGCTCGCGCAGCTGGACGCGGCCGAGGCGGTCCTTCTGGACGCCGAGGCCGACGCGCGCGGTTCCGGGGACCCGGCGGTCCTGACGGAGATCCTCAACTGTCAGGGGCTGGTGTGGCTCGGCCGGGGCGCGTACGACCGGGCCCTGGAGCTGTCGGGCCGGGCCGTCGAAACCGGCGAGCGGTGCGGCAACACGTGGGGCGCGGGAAACGCGCGCACCTGCCACTCCGTCACCCTGGCCGCCGCCGGGAGACTGGACGAGGCGGCGCGGGCCGCCCGCCTGGGGCTCGGCTCCGCGCGGGCCGCGGGCGACCCCTTCCGGCAGATCTACGCCCTGTACGCGCTCGGCACCGTCGCCCGGCTGCGGGGGCGCCCCGACGAGGCGATCGAGGGGCTCCGCGAAGGCGCGAAACTGGCCGCGCGGCACGGGTACTCCACCTTCGAGGTCTTCCACCTGGGCGAGGAAACCGCCTGCCACCTGGCGGCGGGGCGGGCCGGTGACGCGGTGGCGACCGGCCAACGGGTCCTGGAACTGGCCCGTGTCAAAGGGTGGTTGTTCGCGGAGGCCCGCGCCCTGCGGCTGCTCGGCACGGCGCTCGCGGCCCTCGGCGAGAAGGACCGGGCCCGGGAGTTCCTGACGCGGGCCGTCGAACTCCTCGAACCGATGCGGCCGCCCGAGGCGGCGCAGGCGCGCGCCGTGCTGGACACCTTGTAGGCCGGGGCCGGGGCCGGGGCCGGGGCCGCCCGGCCACTGCCCCGGTGCCGTCGCCGGTGCCGCCTCGCCGGTGCCGTCCCCGGGCGGGTCCCGGCTCCCGTCCATCGTTCACCCACGCGCTGTTGATCGCCCTCCGCCACCGTGTGCCGAGCAAGACCGCACGGGGGGAAAGGGAGTACACGCATGCAGGCGACGACGACCGACCGCATCACCGTCACGATCCACGCCACCGATCCGCTCAGCCGGGCCGGGGTCGTGAGCCATCTGAAGCACAGTCCGAGCGTGGAGGTCCAGTCGCGGTCCCGGGAGCGGGACGGTCTCGTACCCGCCGCGACGGTGGCGGTCGTGCTGGTGGACCGGATCGACGAGCAGTCGGCCGCCGAGCTGCGCCGGGTGCTGCGCGGCGGGGAGCAGCGGGTGGTGCTGATCGCCCGCGAGCTGCGCGAGCCGGATCTCCTCACCGTCGTGGAGTACGGCGTACGGGCCATCGTCTGGCGCCATCAGGCCACCGGGGACAGCCTGGTGAAGGCGGTACTGCAGGCGGCGGACGGGGAGGGGGTGCTGCCGCCCGACCTGATCAGCCGGGTGCTGGGCCAGGTCGGCCGGCTGCGCCGGTCGGAGTCCGCGGCGGCCTGCTCCGGGGTGGGCGGCGGACCGCTGTTCGGGATGGCGCCGCGCGAGACGGACGTGCTGCGGCTGATCGCCGAGGGCCTGGACACCCGGCAGATCTCGGAGAAGCTCGCCTATTCCGAACGGACCGTCAAGAACATCCTGCACGCCCTGATGACCCGGCTGCGGCTCACCAACCGCGCCCACGCCGTGGCCTACGCGCTGCGCGAGGGCTACATCTGATCCGCCCGCGCACCCGACCGCGCCGCGCACCCGACCGCGCGCGCCGCGGTCCCGCGTGCCGCGCGACCGGCACGGCCGTCGCGCGCGGCGGCGGTCGCCTGCCGTTCCCCGTGTTCCGCCGGCCACCTGTCGGCCCTCCACCGGCCCTCCACCGGGCCCCTGCCGGCTCCGGCCGTACCGAGGACACCACATCACATGATCCACGAGATCGACGAGGCGCTCCGCGGCCTCCTGCGCCGCGGCGCCCTGCCGGAGGGGGCGGGCGAGATCGCCCTCGAAGCCCCCACCCGGGAATGGGCGGCGCGGCGCAACACCCCCACGATCAACGCCTACTTGTACGACATCCGCGAGGACGTGGCCCGTCGCGAGCGCGGGGCCTACGCGGAGCGGGGCGAGGACGGGACCGTCCTTCGACGGCGCCAGCCGCCGCGCTGGTTCCGTCTCTCGTACCTGCTCACCGCCTGGACCGCGCGCCCCGAGGACGAGCACCGGATGCTCGCCGGGGCGCTCGCGGCGCTGCTGCCGTACGAGGTACTGCCCGAGGAGGACGTCCCGCACTCGCTGCGGACGCACCGGGCCGCCATCGCCCTCACGGTGGGCGTCCCGCCCGCCGGGTCGCGCTCACTGGCCGACATCTGGTCGGCGCTGGGAGGGGAGCTGAAGCCGTCGCTCGACGTCGTGATCACCACCCCGTTCCCGGTGACGCCGGTCTACCCGGTGGGGCCCCCGGTCACCGAAGGCGCGGTGGTCACCGTCCGCGGGGCGTCCGGCGTACCGGCCGACGCGCGGCCGCGGATGCTCCGTACCGCGCGGACCGGGAGGAAGACCGGTGAGTGAGTCGGCGCGGGCCTTGCTGAGGAGGTTGGCTGCGCTGCGCGCGGTGGCGGCGGAGCTGGTCGAGCGGCGCTCGGCCGACGATCCGGCGGCGCACGATCCGCTGCGCGGCCTGTACGTGTCCCGGGAGTCCGCGCTGCGCGCGGGCTCGGGCGACGGGCCGGAGCGGGCCCCGGACGGGGAGGCCGTGGCGGAGACCGGACCGGAACCCGGAGAGGCCGGTCGGGACTCCGGAGAGGCCGGTGCGGAACGGCTGTCCGCCCTCGTCAGGGGCTTCGGGCTGTCGGCGCTCGATCTGCGGATCCTGCTGGCGGCGGTGGCTCCGGACGTGGACCGGCGCTTCGAGCCGCTGTACGGCTACCTGAACGACGACGTCGGGCGCCGCCGGGCCTCGGTCGCCCTCGCCCTCGAACTGGCCGGAAGCGGCCCCCACCTGCCGCGGGCGCGCGGGCGGTTCCACGCGGCCGCGCCCCTGATCGCGGGCGGGCTGCTCGGGCTGGAGGACGAGGACCGGCCGCTGCCGGGGCGGGCGCTGCGGGTTCCGGAGCGCGTCGTGGCCCATCTGCTCGGGGAGGACAGCCTCGACGAGGCACTGTGCCGGGCGGGGGTCACCCTGCTGCCGCCCGCCCCGCGTCCGGCGGACGCGGCGGGCTCGGCAGGCGTGACCGGCGTGACGGGTGCGGCTGGCATGGCCGGTGCCGCCGGCATGGCCGGTGCGGCGAGCGTGACCGGTGGCTCGGCCACGGCGGTACTGGTCGCACGGTCGCGGCGGCCGGTGACCGTCCACCTGCGCGAGCGGCACGGCGCGGCCGCGGCGGCGTCCGTGGTGACCGCGCTGCGGGCGGCGGGCCGCCCGGTGCTGCTGTACCGGGCCGGGCCCGGGGCCCCGGAGCCCGCGATCGGCGCCCTGCTCAGGCGCGAGGCCCGGCTGCGCGGGGCCGGGACGGCGGTCGTGGTGACCGCCCTGCCGGGCGATCCCGGGGGCCTGATCTCCTCGATCGCCGCACCCGACATCACCTCGGTGTTCGCGGGCCCCGAGCCGTACGACCCGGACTGGGCGTCCGGGGCGGCGGCGGGAGTCTCCCTCCTGGCACTGGACGCGCCGGCGCCCGGAGCCGCGGCGGCCGGCGACGGCTCCGGAGGCGGGACGGCCGTCGACCGCTGGCGGGCCGTACTGCCGGGGTTCGACGGTGAGATGGCGGAATCGGTGGCCTCGTACCGGCTGGACGGGGAACAGATCGAGGCCGTGGCCCGGGCCGCGCGGGAACTCGCGGCCTTCGAGGGCGTCGCGCTCGGTGCGCGGCACGTCCGGCACAGCGCGCGCAGACTGTCGGCACCGCTGCTCGGACGGCACGCACGGCAGGTGCGGCCGGCCGTCGGGTTCGCCGACCTCGTGCTGCCGGAGGCGCCGCGCTCCCGGCTCGTGGAGCTGGTGGGGCGGGCCCGCCACCGGGACGAGGTCCTCGGCGGCTGGCGGCTGCGGACCGGCGGCGGGCGCGGGCGCGGGGTCGCCGCCCTGTTCGCCGGGCCGTCCGGCACCGGCAAGACCCTCGCGGCGGAGGTGGTGGCGGGGGAACTCGGCCTGGACCTGTACGTGGTCGACCTCTCCTCGGTGGTCGACAAGTACGTCGGGGAGACCGAGAAGAACCTGGAGCGGATCTTCGTGGAGGCGGACCGCACCGACGCAGTCCTGCTGTTCGACGAGGCGGACGCCGTCTTCGGCAAACGGTCGCAGGTCCGCGGCGCGAACGACCGGTACGCGAACATGGAGAGCGCGTACCTGTTGCAGCGGCTGGAGTCCTTCGACGGCATCGCCGTCCTCACCACCAACCTGCGGTCCAACCTGGACGAGGCGTTCACCCGCAGGCTCGACCTGGTGGTGGACTTCCCGTTCCCCGACGCCGGACTGCGCGCGAACCTGTGGCGCGGCGCGCTGGCCGGGGCGCCGACCGAGCCCGGCATCGAGGCCGAACTCGACCGCTGCGCGGCGGAGTTCGAACTCGCCGGCGGCTCCATCCGCTCGGCCGCCCTGACCGCGTGCTACGCGGCGCGGGTACGGGGTGCCGGGCCGGTGACCGCCGAGGACGTGCGCGACGGGGCCCGCCGGGAGTACGTCAAGGCGGGACGGCTCGTGCCGGACAGCACCGGGGCCTGGTCGCCGTAGCGCCCGGGCGGCGTGCCATCGGGATCAGGACGCGACCGGTGGACGCCTGCGAGCGCTCAGGCGGGGATGAGCGCGTCCCACTGATCCCGGGTCGGGCCGTCGTGCGCGGGTGTGAAGTCGGGGCGGGCGTCCAGCCAGGCCGTGACGTGACGGTCCACTTCGACGGTGCCGTATGCCTCGTGGGCCGGGCGCAGGAGATGGCGCACCTCGGCCCGGGCCCTCATCACGACCGGATCGTCGAAGGCACAGGCGCCCAGGGCGGCGGCCCTCCGATCGGAGAGGGATGAACTCTCGGCGAGGGGTGAACGCTCGGCGAGGCGCCTCTCGTTGGCGCGGTCGGCCGTCACCTGCGCGTCGAACCACGGGCGGAGGACCTGGCCGGTCCAGGTGTGGTAGCCGCTGGGGTCTGCGGCGATCCGGTCGGCGTGGGTGGCGAGGTACTGGGCGGCGCGCAGGCCGAGGGCCGCTCCGTGTCCCAGGGTGGGGTTGGTGTGGATGAGGCTGTCCCCGACGTTGACCAGGCCGGTGACGACGGGCCCGTCTTCGTCGGCGAGGCCGGTCCAGAGGTTGTCCAGGCCGGCCATCGCCAGGACGGCCGACTGCGGCTCGGGGTCGAGGTCGAGCCAGGCCGCGGTGGCGGGGAAGCGGCGGGCGGCGGCTTCGAACACGGCGGGGTCGGTGAGTGCGCCGCGCGTGGGATCGCCCGTGGAGAGCACCAGGTTCACCGCGAAGGTGTCGTTGTCGGAGGGGAAGACACCGGCGATCGCGAACGGCGCCGCCGAGCCGGTCTTCACCCGCCCGGGGTCGCGCGGGCCGTCGGTCCGCAGGCGGTACCAGCGGCACAGATAGGCGATCCCGGCGCGGTGGCTGTCGACCACGGGCCGGCGGCAGCCGGCCGCGACCAGCCAGGCGGGAACCGGTGAGCGCCGGCCGGACGCATCGACGACGAGGTCCGCCGGATGCGTCTCCCCGCCCGCGCGCACGCCGGTGACGTGGACCGGACGCCGCTCCCCGAAGGTGAGCGCGCGCACCCGGTGGCCCCTCAGGACCTGTACGGAGCGCTCCCGGTGCAGGGCCGCAGCCAAGGCGGCCTCCAGCACGATCCGGCGGGTGCGCAGGGTCACCAGGTCCTCGTCGCCCGCCCGGTGTGGCGGATGCTCGGCGAACCAGTCGAAGTCGTGGTACTCCCGGGCTCCGCGTGCCAGCAGGTCCGCGTAGACATCGGGGGTCTCGGCGCGCAGCACGGTGCGTACGGGCGCGAGAAACGAGTGGGGCTGGACGGCCTGCGGACTCCGGGGTCTGTGCCAGTGGTAGAAGTCCCGGTCCAGATCGTCGCCGGCCTGCCGGGCGTCCTGCTCGAACAACGTGACCGTGTGGCCCCGCCTGCCGAGCATGAGCGCCGTCCCCAGCCCGCTGATGCCCCCGCCGATCACCGCAACCCGCGCCACCGAGTACCCCTTCGCGTCGTGTTGCGGACCGAGCCTACCGATCGGCGATCTTCGGTCGCGCGCCGGCCTCGCCCGTCGGCGTCCGGGCGGGGGACGGGCGGACAGGCGCACCGAGTTGGGGCCAATGCCCTGATCGTCCCTGTGTCGAACCTGCGGGCTTCCTTAAGGGACCCTGAAGAAGCCCTCCCTGGAGCTCTTTTGGCTGGTCACCGCCCTAGGCTCGGGGCAACTCCCCTCCTCCCCCTCTCCAGTGAGGTGTTACCTGCATGAGCCGCAGCCGAACTCTTGGTACCCCGTCCCGCGTCGAGGCGCGCCGGAAGAAGTCGGCGCGCACCCGCATCGTGCTGTCCGTCACCGCCGCCGCGGCGGTCGTGGCGGTCGGGGTCGCCGTGGCCGACTCCGACGGGGAGGACCGCACGGACCGGCAGGCGGGCGGCCAGGTCGGTACGGCGTCCGGCACCGCGTCGGCGACGCCGCCCGTGGCCCCCGCCGACGCGACGCCGACGGCCACCCCCGAAGCCTCGGCCCCGGGGACCCCGAGCGCGAGCGCCAGCCCGTCCGCGACGCCCGGCGCCGACGCCACGGGATCGGCCGCTCCCGCCGATCCCGCGCTCCAGGCGAACAACGCCCCGGCCACGTCGCCGGCCGCCAAGCCGGCCAAGCCGGCGCCCAAGCCCTCCCCCACGAAGGGCGGCGGCACGGGCGGCTCCGGCGGTACGGGCACCTCCGGCGGATCCGGTGGTTCGGGCGGTTCGGGCACCGTGAACGGCGACGCCGAGTCCGCGGTCCTCTCCCTGGTCAACAAGGAGCGGGCGGCGGCCGGCTGCGGCCCCCTCGCGGCCAACGCGAAGCTGAGCGCGGCCGCGCGGGCCTACAGCGACACCATGGCCCGAAGCGGCGTCATGTCGCACACCGGTCCCGACGGGTCCACGATGACCAGCCGGGTGGAGGCCGCCGGCTACAAGTGGTCCCGCCTCGGCGAGAACATCGCCCGCGGGCAGGCCGACGCCGCCTCGGTCATGAACTCCTGGATGAACAGCTCAGGACACCGGGCCAACATCCTCAACTGTGACTTCCGCGAGATCGGCATAGGCGTCCACAAGGGCGACGGCGGCCCGTGGTGGACGCAGAACTTCGGCACCGGGAAGTAGCGGAGCTCCGGCCCCCTGCCGGTCCCCTGCCGACACCCCCCTCGGCAGGGCCTCCCTGCCCGTGCCCTCCCCCGGGCCGGCCGGCGGACGGAAACCCCCACGCCGTCCGCCGACCGGCC
>NZ_JBEOXU010000203.1:0-8649 GCF_040296725.1 Streptomyces sp. NPDC002044 | reverse complement strand
CCGCCGCCGGGCCGGCCCGGCGGGGGCGCCCCGCGCGGGGCGGGCCCGCCGGAGCACCGGGCGGCCGGTCCGCGCGGCGGCCGGTCTGCCCGGGCGCGCGGACGGGGCGGGCCCGGCGGTCCGGGCCCGCCCGGGCCCGCTCCGGCCGTCAGAGCAGTTCGGCGGAGAGCGTGATCGTCGTGCCGGTCAGGGCCTGGCTCACGGGGCAGTTCTTCTTGGCGTCCTCGGCGGCGGCGGCGAAGCCCTCCGCGTCCAGGCCGGGTACCTCGGCGCGCACGCTCAGGTGGATGCCGGTGATGCCCTCGCCGGGCTGGAAGGTGACGTCGGCCTTCGTCTCCAGGCGGGTGGGCGGGGTGCCCGCGCCGTCCAGGCCGTGGGAGAGCGCCATCGAGTAGCAGCTGGAGTGGGCGGCGGCGATCAGCTCTTCGGGGCTGGTCTTGCCGTTGGCCGCCTCGGCGCGCGAGGGCCAGGAGACGTCGTACGAGCCGAGACCGGAGGAGTCGAGGGTGACGACACCCGAGCCCTTGAGGAGGTTGCCTTCCCAGACGGTGTGCGCGTGACGCGTGGTGGCCATGGTGGATCCCTTCGCAGAAGTCGAAACGGCCGGGCCGCGAACGGACCCGACCGTGCCAAACCTACTGCGACACCAGGGGCTTCGCGTCGCGGGCGAGCGCGGTGAGCCGCGAGATCGCCCGGAAGTACTTCTTGCGGTACCCGCCGTTCAGCATCTCGTCGCTGAACAGGCGGTCGAACGGTACGCCCGAGGCGAGGACCGGGACCTCCCGGTCGTACAGCCGGTCGGCGAGCACCACCAGCCGCAGCGCCGTCGACTGGTCCGGCACCGGTCCGACCTCGGTGAGGCAGACCGCCGAGAGCCCGTCCGTCAGCGCGCCGTAGCGGCTCGGGTGGACCCGGGCCAGGTGCTCCAGCAGGGCCGGGAAGTCGTCCAGGCTCGCGCCCGGGGTCGCGTACGCGGCCTTGGTGACCTGCTCCTCGGAGAACGGGGCCGGAGCCTCGGGCAGGCCCCGGTGGCGGTAGTCCTGGCCGTCGATCCGCAGCGGCCGGAAGTGCGCCGACAGCCCCTGGATCTCCCGCAGGAAGTCGGCGGCCGCGAACCGGCCCTCGCCGAGCTTGCCGGGCAGCGTGTTGGAGGTCGCGGCCAGCGCCACGCCCTGCTCGACGAGGCGGCTGAGCAGCGAGGACACCAGGACGGTGTCGCCCGGGTCGTCGAGTTCGAACTCGTCGATGCACAGCAGCCGGTGCCCGCCCAGGGTCCGCACGGTCTGCTGGAAGCCGAGCGCGCCGACCAGGTTGGTCAGCTCCACGAAGGTGCCGAACGCCTTGAGCGCCGGCTCGGCCGGGGTGGCGTGCCACAGGGAGGCCAGCAGGTGGGTCTTGCCGACGCCGTAGCCGCCGTCGAGGTAGACCCCGCGCGGGCCCGTGGGCGCGGCGGGCTTCCTCGCGAACCAGCGCCGCTTGCCGGAGCCCGTCGCGTGGGCGCCGCCGAGGCCGGCGGCGAAGCCGCTCAGCACGGTGACGGCCTCGGTCTGGCTGGGCTGGGCCGGGTCCGGGTCGTAGGTGTCGAAGCGCACCGAGTCGAAACGCGGCGGCGGCACCATCTCGGCCACCAGCCGTTCGGCGGGCACCCGGGGCTCGCGGGCGCACAGCGCCTGCGGGCCGGCGTCGGCTATGGGAGGCCGGTCGGCGGGCCGCCCGGCTGCTGAACCGGAGGTGGAGAGTGAGGTCGACACAGCACTCAACTCTACGGGGCGTGGCACACTGCACCGATGCGACGCCTGTTCCCTGTGACCGATCAGACACCGGCCCCACCCCGGGATCCGGCCGACCGCGCATGGTCGCTGGACGAGCTGGCGGAGGCGTACGCGTACCCCTCCCTCGGCGCCGGGGAGCACTGGCTCCGGGCCAACATGGTCTCCACCCTGGACGGGGCCGCCCAGCACGACGGCCGCTCGCAGCCGATCTCCGGCGAGACCGACATGCGGATCTTCGGCACCCTGCGGGCGCTGGCCGATGTCGTGGTCGTCGGTGCTGAAACGGTTCGCCAGGAGGGCTACCGGCCGGCCCGGGCGCGGGACGCCTTCGCCGCCCGCCGCGAGGCCGCCGGCCAGGGGCCCGCCCCGGCGATCGCGGTGGTCACGGCGAGCCTGGACCTCGACTTCGGCCTGCCGCTCTTCACCTCCCCCCTGGTGCCGACCCTGGTGGTCACCGGGGCCGGAGCGCCCGCCGACCGGGTCGCGGAGGCGGTCAGGGCCGGCGTCGAGGTCGTGGTGGCGGGCGACGGGGCGGGCGTGGACCCGGCGCGTGCGGTGCGCGAGCTGGCCGGGCGGGGGCTGCGCCGCCAGCTCACCGAGGGCGGACCCCGGCTCCTCGGGCAGTTCGTGGCCGCCGACGCGCTGGACGAGCTGTGCCTGACGATCTCGCCGATGCTCACCGCCGGGGACGCCCAGCGGATCTCCGCGGGCCCGGCCGTCGCGGTTCCGCACCGGCTGGCGCCCGCCTGCGTACTGGAGGAGGCCGGGTTCCTCTTCACGAGCTACCGTCGGATCTGACAAGGGGCGGAATTTGTCGTTCCGCTTAGCTTCCGCTGGGCATATACCTGCGCAAGCCCCGTGCGACAGCGGGGCAGGATGGTTTCCGCAGGGGCCGGCCAGCCAGCCGGCCTCGGCCCATGAAGGAGAGGGCGTCCGTGTTCACGAGCGTATTGATGATCGAGCAGCCGCTGACCACGGTGGACGTGGACTTCGTCACCACCCTGCACGGAGACGACGCGGTGTCCTTCGTCGTCCTCATGCGGCCCCGGGGCGACCAGGACCGACTGCTGCGCGCCATCGACGACGTAGCGCTCGGTGAGCTCCCCGAGGCCATTCACGAGGGCGACGAGCCCGAGGGCGACGCCGCCCAGGGGCCTGCCGCACACGCCCTCGCACACTCCCTGAACGCCCTGCGCGGCAAGGGCGCCAAGGCCACCGGGCAGATCATCGGGCAGCACCCGCTCGACCGGCTGAAGGCCGTCGTGGAGGAGACCGGGGCCGACGAGGTGATCGTTCTGACCGCCCCGCACTTCGTGGAGGAGTTCTTCCACCGGGACTGGGCCTCCCGCGCCCGCCACAAGGTGGGCGTTCCGGTGCTCAAGCTCTTCGCCCACAACGAATAGGCTGGCCCCGCGCCCCGCGGCCCGCCCGTGAAGGCGGCCGCGGACGCGGGCGCGCACCCCGTAGGACAAGCACCATCGATACCTGGAGCGACCTGAATGAAGCCCGGCCTGCCGACCGCCATGGAACGGCCCCACTTCATCGGCATCGGCGGCGCCGGCATGTCCGGCATCGCGAAGATCCTCGCCCAGCGGGGCGCCCAGGTCGCCGGCAGCGACTCGCGCGACTCGGAGACCGCCCAGGCGCTGCGCGCGCACGGGGCCGTCGTCCACATCGGGCACGCCGCCGGCCACCTCGCCGACGACTCCACCTGCGTGGTCGTCTCCAGCGCCATCCGCGCCGACAACCCCGAGCTGGCCCGTGCCGCCGAGCTCGGCATCCCCGTGGTGCACCGCTCCGACGCCCTCGCGGGCCTGATGGACGGGCTGCGCCCGATCGCCGTCGCCGGCACGCACGGCAAGACGACCACCACCTCGATGCTGGCGGTCTCCCTGGCGGCCCTGGGTCTGGACCCCTCGTACGCCATCGGCGGCGACCTGGACGCCCCCGGCTCCAACGCCCACCACGGCGAGGGCGACATCTTCGTCGCCGAGGCGGACGAGAGCGACCGCAGCTTCCACACGTACACCCCGCAGGTCGCGATCATCCTCAACGCCGAGCTCGACCACCACGCGAACTACGCGTCGATGGAGGAGATCTACGAGTCGTTCGAGACCTTCGTCTCCAAGATCGTGCCCGGCGGCACCCTCGTCATCGCCCACGGCCAGGCCGGCGCCGCCGAGATCGCCCGCCGGGTCCGCGGCAACGACGGCCTGCACGTCGTCACCTACGGCGAGGAGCCGGAGGCCGATGTCCGGATCACCAAGATCACCCCGCGCGGCCTGGCGAGCGAGGTCACCGTCGTCGTCGGCGGCCGGATGCTCACCTTCACCGTCTCCGTCCCCGGCCGCCACTACGCGCACAACGCCGTCGCCGCCCTCGCGGCCGGCGTCGCCCTCGGCATCCCCGCGCACAACCTGGCCTCCGCCCTCGGCAAGTACACCGGGGTCAAGCGCCGCCTCCAGCTCAAGGGCGAGGCCGCCGGCGTCCAGGTCATCGACTCCTACGCGCACCACCCCACCGAGATGACCGCCGACCTGGAGGCCATCCGCGGCGCCGCCGGGGACGCCCGCATCCTGGTCGTCTTCCAGCCCCACCTCTTCTCCCGCACCCAGGAACTGGGCAAGGAGATGGGCCAGGCCCTCGCGCTGGCCGACGCCTCCGTGGTCCTCGACATCTACCCGGCCCGCGAGGACCCGATCCCCGGCGTCACCAGCGAACTGATCATCGCGGCCGCCCGGGCCGCGGGCGCCGACGTCACCGCCGAGCACTCCAAGGAGGCCGTCGCCGACGTCATCGCGGGAATGGCCAAGCCCGGCGATCTCGTTCTCACCATGGGCGCGGGTGACGTCACGGATCTGGGACCCCGGATCCTGGAAACGATCGCCCGGCTGTCGAACTGAGGGAGCGGGAACGTCATGGCGTACGAGGTCGAGAAGACGGACGAGCAGTGGCAGGCGGAGCTGACCCCGTCCGAGTACCAGGTGCTGCGCCTCGCGGGCACCGAGCCGGCTTTCCGCGGTGAGTACACCGACACCAAGACGGAAGGCGTCTACTCCTGCCGCGGCTGCGGCTCCGAGCTGTTCCGCTCGACGGAGAAGTTCGAGTCGCACTGTGGCTGGCCGTCCTTCTTCGACCCGAAGGACACCGACGCGGTCGAGCTGATCCACGACCGGTCGCACGGCATGGTCCGCACCGAGGTCCTGTGCGCGAAGTGCGGCTCCCACCTGGGCCACGTCTTCGAGGGCGAGGGCTACCCGACCCCCACCGACCAGCGCTACTGCATCAACTCCATCTCCCTGCGGCTCACCCCCGCGGAGGGCTGAGACAGCTCTTCGAGGGCCCGGCCCGGGGTACGAGCCCCGGGCCGGGCCCTCCGTGCGTCCGGACACCTTCCGGGCAGGGGCGGGCCGGCCTGAGCGACCTCGTTCCGGGGGCTGTTGCCCGGCCGGTGGCCGCGCCTACCGTCTTCGCCAGGGGCGCGCGGAGCGCCGGGCGGGTCCGCGCGCCGCCCGGGCAGGACCGTGCGTACCTCCGGGCGGGGCTGTCCGATCCTCCGGGCGGGTCCGTACGTTCCTCCCGGCGGGGCCGTCCGTTCTCCCGCTGTACGGCCCGGCGTCAGCCGGGGATCGCCGTCCGGCCCCCCTGGACCGCTGTCCTTGGGGCGCCCCTCGACTCCCCCCTCACCCCCAGAGGTCGTCACACCATGGCAGAAGTCAACCGCCGCAGGTTCCTCCAGATCGCCGGCGGCACCGCCGCCGTCGCGATGCTGAACGAGAGCATCGCGCGGGCCGCCGCCATCCCGGCGCAGGGCGCCACCGGGACGATCCAGGACGTCGAGCACGTCGTCGTCCTCATGCAGGAGAACCGGTCCTTCGACCAGTACTTCGGGTCGATGAAGGGCGTACGGGGCTTCGGCGACCCCCGGCCGGTCCTCCAGGACAACGGCAAGTCCGTCTTCCACCAGTCCAACGGGACGAAGGACATCCTCCCCTTCAACCCGCAGGTCGACGACCTGGGCATGCGGTTCGTCGAGGGGCTCAACCACGACTGGGCCGGCGGCCACCTGGCCTACAACAATGGCAAGTACGACAAGTGGGTGCCGGCGAAGACCGCGACCACGATGTCGCACATGACCCGCGACGACATCCCGTTCCACTACGCGCTCGCCGACGCCTTCACCGTCTGCGACGCCTACCACTGCTCCTTCATCGGTGCCACCGACCCCAATCGCTACTACCTGTGGACCGGGCACACGGGCAACGACGGCACCGGCGGCGGTCCGGTCCTCGGAAACCAGGAGGCCGGCTACGGCTGGAAGACCTACCCCGAGCGCCTGGAGTCCGCCGGGGTGTCCTGGAAGATCTACCAGGACATCGGCGACGGCCTGAACGCCGCCGGCCACTGGGGCTGGATCGGCGACGCCTTCCGCGGCAACTACGGGGACAACTCGCTGCTCTACTTCAACTCCTACCGCAACGCCCTGCCGGGCAGCGCCCTGTACGAGAAGGCGCGTACCGGCACCAACGTCAAGGCGGGCGGGGGGTACTTCGACACACTGCGCGCGGACGTGGTGGGCGGCACCCTGCCCCAGGTCTCCTGGATCGCGGCCCCGGAGGCGTTCAGCGAGCACCCGAACTGGCCGACGAACTTCGGCGCCTGGTACATCGCGCAGGTCCTCGACGCGCTGACGGCGAACCCGGACGTGTGGGCGAAGACGGCCTTCTTCATCACCTACGACGAGAACGACGGCTTCTTCGACCACGTCGTCCCGCCGTACCCGCCGGCCTCCGCGGCCTGGGGCCTGTCCACGGCCGACGTGACCCGCGACCTGTACGCCGGGGGCGGCGGATACGCGGCCGGGACCTACGGGCTCGGCCCGCGCGTCCCGATGATCGTCGTCTCCCCGTGGAGCAAGGGCGGCTACGTCTGCTCGGAGACCTTCGACCACACCTCGGTGATCCGTTTCATGGAGAAGCGCTTCGGCGTCAAGGAGCCCCAGATCTCCCCGTGGCGGCGCGCGGTCTGCGGCGACCTCACCTCCGCCTTCGACTTCACCCGCTCCGACGCCGCCCCGGCCGCGCTCCCCCCGACGGACGGCTACCTCCCGCCCGACCGCGACACCCACCCGTCGTACCACCCGGTGCCGCCGGCGACGGGCACCCTGCCCAAGCAGGAGGCGGGCTCCAAGCCGACCCGCCCGCTCGGCTACAGCCCGTACGCGGACGGCAGGGCCACCGTGTCCACCGGCAAGTTCACACTGACCTTCGCCGCCGGTTCCGTCCTGGGCGCCCACTTCCACAGCACCTCGGGCAACCGTACGGACGGGCCCTGGCCCTACACGGTCGAGGCGGGCAAGACCCTCTCGGACACGTGGAGCACCAGTGCCTCCACCGGCAACCAGGTCAACCTCACCGTCTGGGGCCCGAACGGCTTCCTGCGCACCTGGAAGGGCCCGGCGAAGAAGGCCGGCCCCGAGGTGACGGCCCGGCACGCGGACGCCACCGGCAACCTGGTGCTCACCCTCGCGAACTCCGCGGCGGCGGCGGTCCACCTCACCGTGACCAACTCCTACGGCGGCGCCGCCCAGACCTTCAAGGTCAACCCCGGCGCCACCGTCTCCCACACGGTCGACCTGCGCGCCACCGGCCGCTGGTACGACGTCAAGGTGGTCTCCGACGCCGACGCCACCTTCCTGCGCCGGTTCGCGGGCCACGTGGAGACGGGAGCACCGGGCGTCTCCGACCCGGCGCTCAAGACCGTCTGACCCGGTCCGCCGCCCGTCCGCCGCCCGTCCGCCGCTCCGGTACCGCGAGGTGGCCGGGGCGGCGGCGGTTGAACGGTGTGACGGCGGATCCGGTGGGCAGTACGTACGGCGTCGGCATCTCCACCCCGTCACCGAGGGAGAACGCATGGCCATCGCCCACCGCAGGATCGGCACCGGACCCGTCCGCGTCATAGTGCTGCACGACTGGTTCGGCACCTGCGCCACCTGGGGATCCGTACTGGACCACCTGGACCCGGAGGGGTTCTCGTACGTCTTCCTCGACTACCGGGGCTACGGCGACCGGCGGGACGTGGCCGGGCGCTACAGCCTCGCCGAGATCGCCGACGACGTCCTCGAACTCGCCGACCAGCTGGGCTGGGACACCTTCTCGCTCCTCGGGCACTCCATGGGGGGCAAGGCCGCGCAGCAGGTGCTCGTACGGGCCCCCGAGCGGATCGAGAAACTCATCGGGACCGCCCCGGTCCCGGCCGCGCCCTACGCGATGGACGACGCGACCCACGCCCTCTTCTACGGCGCCGCCGAGGACCCCGACAAGCGCCGGGCCATCCTGGACTTGGTCACCGGACACCGGGTGAGCCGCCACTGGCTGGAGCGGATGGTCGCCCATTCGCTGGCCGCGTCCCGGCCCGAGGCTTTCGCGGGCTACCTCGCGAGCTGGCAGCCGCTCGATCTGTCCTCGGCCGTCAAGGGCAACACCGTGCCGGTGCTCGTCCTGATCGGGGAGCACGACCTCGCGCTGACCGCCGAGGTCATGCGGGGCACCTGGCAGGTCTGGTACCCGAACTGCCGGATCCGGACCCTGCCGGGCACCGGCCACTACCCGCCGCAGGAGACCCCGGTGGCCTTCGCCACGGCGGTCGAAGCCTTCCTCGTGAGCTAGGGGGGCGTCCGGCGGACCCCGGTGGGGGACGGGGTCCGAAGGGCCGACCCCCTAACGCAGGCGGCGGGCGCGGCGGCGGCGCAGGAGGATGCCGGCGGCCGCGCCGGTCAGCGCGGTGACCGCGACGCCGGCCGTGGTCCACCACAGGGCCGGCCCGGAGGCGGCGGGCCCGGCCGCGTCCGACGCGTGCGCGCCGGTCCGGGGTGAGG